>JAZUPS010000297.1:0-3907 GCA_045605305.1 Victivallaceae bacterium | reverse complement strand
TGACCTTACCGGAGAAGGTATCTGCGTGATCGACCTTGACACCGTTATGCCCGGTCTTCCCCATTACGACTTCGGCGATATGGTGCGTACCGGAACCAGCCCTGCCCCGGAAGATGAACTGGATCTTTCCAAAGTCGGTATGCGTTTTGAGATGTTTGAAGCTCTGCTGCGCGGTTATCTTGCCTCTGCCGGAAACTTCCTTAACGCCCGGGAAAAAGAGTTGCTGCCATTCTCCGGCAAGTTGATTACTCTGGAAATCGGTATCCGTTTCCTCACCGACTATCTTGAAGGTGATGTCTACTTCAAGATCCATCGGGAAAAGCACAACCTCGACCGTTGCCGCACCCAGGTCAAACTTGCTCAATCCATTGATTCACAGTTTGATGCCATGCGCAAACTCAATGACTCGATCAAGCTCTGATTTAATAAATTGTCCTAAAAAAACGGAGAGCGGAAAAATCCACTCTCCGTTTTTTATTGCTTCTCAAAGCATCAATTACTATTTTTCAACCAGCCATACACTCATATTGGTTTCACCGCGATTTTGCCATAACGCATAAGGTATCGCCGTAATTTTAGTTGGAACAAATTGGCACGGAGCAGATGTGTATAACTCCTCTCCCCGATCCTGTACCAAAAATCCGTCACACTCTACGGCATTTCCGTATTTTTCCAGACCGGCAACCGTTTTGACCGTAAATCCGGTATTGCTGTTTATCCGCAAATCGCGTACATCTGCCGCATTATCCGTATTTTCACAACAATAGACCAGCGGTCCGCGGGTAATCGCCGCCTTTCCGGCATTTTCTGTCAGGCGGTTGTTGCTCCGCATCAACTCAAAGGGCATATCCAGCTCCATAATAACGGTGTCACCGGCTTGCCAATCACGATCGAAAAGAGCGTAACCATCACGGATTTCCGGAGTAATTTCTTCTCCATTCAGCCGGAATACTGCAGATTTTGCAAATCCGGCGATCCGGATATTGAAAGCAAAAGAACCGGATGATTTGATCACCGCTTTTACCGAACCGTTTTCCGGATATCCGCCGGAAACTTCAATGTTTTTTCCGTTAAAATTCAGAGTATTCGCCACCGGGATATTCAAATAAACCCCGCCTTCATTGTCCTCGTGCCAGACAAATTGCGGCAACTGGGTAAGAAAACGGCAGTAGCTGGTTGGACAGCAGGAACAGAAAAACCACTTCTGACGTACTCTTGCTCCAGACTGATAAGTTACGAAATTATCGTTGACTTCCAGATAATTGGGATAAAAATACTCATCTCCGTGCAAACTTATTCCAGCCAGGACGGTGTTGAAAATCGCCCGTTCTGCGGTGTCGAAATAATGACCTTCACCGGTAATTTGAGTCATTCTTCCGGCAAAAAGCGCAAGCGCCATACTGGCACAGCTTTCAGAATAGGATCTTGAACCATTGGGAAGGTCATAATCGGTGGTAAATGCTTCGTATGCAAAACTGGAACCGATTCCGCCGGTAATATACATCTGGCACTTGACCATATTTTCGTAAATCTTTTTACAGGCATCAATAAGCGATTGATCTCCTGTATCAGCTCCCACGTCTGCCATACCGCAATAAAGATATACTGCCCGGACGGCATGACCGGCGGCTTTGGTCTGTTCTCTGACCGGCAAATGCAGCTGTTTAATTTCCGGAGCTTCCATGATTCCGGTCTCTTTCTGGAAGAAATCCGGCTCCTGACCGCGATAATCAATAAAATATTTGGAAAGTTTCAAATAGCGTTCATTTCCCGTGGCGCGGTAAAGTTTGACCAGAGCCAATTCGATTTCTTCGTGTCCGGGGATTCCCGGACGCTTGCCCTCACCTTCCCCGAAAACAGAATCGATATAGTCGGCATAACGGCACATGGCATCAAGGAATTTACGTTTGCCAAGCATCTCATAACCGGCGACCGCCGCTTCCATGAGGTGTCCGGCACAGTATAATTCGTGATTGAACATCAAATTTTTCCAGCGTTTATCCTGTTCGGTAACGGTGAAGTGGGTATTGAGATAACCATCCGGCTGTTGAGCAGAAACGATCAAATCGATCAAATCGTCGTAATACTTTTCCAGTTCGGGATCGGGGGATTGAGCAAGAGCGTAAGCAACACCCTCCAAAACTTTTGCCACATCCGAATCCCAATAAATATGGGGACACTTCTCTTTCCCCGGTTCCCAATCAAGTTTGAAAGCATCCAGACGACCGGTCTCTTTACATCTTTCCAGAGCGGAGGGGATGGTCACATTTATACAGCTTTCAATTCTGGGAGCGAGGATTTTGTCATTAAGTTTAATGGCTGACAAGGGAATTTTTTTGAATTTCATAGCAAACCTCCAATTTTTTGCCTGTTTATAGTATACATCCGCTTGTAATTTTCCGCAAGAAGACTATTTTATATAAAAAGGAGACAAATTCCGAGAATGAATATTTTTCATGCAACAGCGCTCAATGGCGGCAGATTCATATCAAGAGGCAAAGGACGCCACGCGGTACGAACCATTGACAGCGATGAATTGATTTTCTGCGCCAAAGGTCAGTTGACCATGTTTGAAAGCGGCAGACTTTTTGAGCTGCATCCGGGAGATTACCTGCTGTTGAGAAAGGGAAGACGTCATGGAGGGGTCCGGGATTACCCGCCCGGACTGACCTTTTACTGGTTGCATTTTATCGCCGATGATGAAATGCTGGATTGTTATCCGGCATCGGGACACACTGCCAATCCGGAGCAGTTGATCATCTATTTTCAAAGTTTCCTTGCCGAACAGCAATCCCAAGCCCCGGATAAGCGGATTTTTGAGCTTTTGCTGGAATTGATCTTCCGGGAACTTTCACGGGCGGTAATCACCGATACGCCGGAAAAGCGCCTGCCCCGGTTGGTGTATCAAGCGGAAGAACTGATAAAGCTGCACTTCGCTGAAAAGAAATTTTCTCTGCCGCAGGCGTCAAAGCTGCTGAAGTGCAATCCGGAATATCTCGGCAGATTGTTCCACCATCACTTTAAGGAGAATTTCACCGCACAACTTAACCGGATCAGGGTGGAACACGCAGCAAAGCTGTTGTTGACCACCGGACTATCGGTAAAAGAGATCATCGAAGAAAGCGGATTCAATGATCCAGCCTACTTCCGGAGAATATTTTTCCGACGCTTTGACACCACACCAACGGCATTCCGGAAATTTTACACTCAAGGTCATCACAATAGTGAGTAGAAATCATTTCAAAGTCAGACAAAGAGAGAAAATCCTGTTTTCAGCAAAAAAAACGAAAAAAAGCTGTTTTTTTTGGATTTTTGACTTGCAAATCTGAAAAAACGATGTATTTTATAAGACATGATGTGGCGGGTTAGCTCAGTTGGTTAGAGCGTCGGAATCATAATCCGCAGGTCCCCAGTTCGAGTCTGGGACCCGCTACCATTTTTTTTGCCGGAGTGGGGGAATGGCAGACGCGCTAGACTCAAAATCTGGTGTACCCAGTACGTGTGGGTTCAAGTCCCACCTCCGGTACCATTTTTTTGCCTTTTTACCCTGAAAACCCAAAGTTTCAGCGAGATTTATTTTGACCAGCTCCATATATACAGCCAATGCAGCAGACAACTATGCCCTGTACGTTGTCAAGAGGAAGGTCACCGGTAATGAAAAACAGACCGCAAAAGGAAAAATCAAGCAACTCTTCGCAGAAGGATTGATAAATGAATATTTTTTGTCCAAAATGTCAACAGAAATATGATGTTGATATTTCTCTGACGGGTAAAAAGGTTGAGTGTACCTGTGGTCACAAGTGGATTATTGAAGAAGCAAGGTCAAGCAAAAAGTCCGGAATTAATGTTTGGGGATTAATTGTCCGGGTAATGATTTTTGCTTTGGGATGTTTTGTCATATACAACG
>JAZUPS010000296.1:0-17210 GCA_045605305.1 Victivallaceae bacterium | reverse complement strand
GGAAGGGTGAAGGAGGTGTGGTCATACAAGCCCGCAAGGGCACAGTAGCTCTGCGGAGTTGAAACAACCGGGTCAGACAAAACTTTTCTGAAAGGAGATTTCCAGGATCAGATCCGGCTTGTACTTCTGCATACGGTTTTGCAGTTTTTCCCGCAGTTCCTTTTCGCTCAAGGCGTAACGGTGAGGCACAAGGAGGTGGAAAGAGAGAGCAAAAACCTCGTTCTGCTCATTTTTCATCAACCGGAAATCGTAGATTTTCAACTCACTGTCAAATTCAGCGGCACTGTTTTCCAGGCGGCTGCGCCAGTAGATGACTTCGGGATTGTTTTTGTTGTAAGGGTCGCCGTGAAGCAGAAGGTGGACGGGGAGTTTTTTGGCGACTTCCACCTCGGCATTTTCCAGAATATCGTGGGCGGAAAGGCGGTCGCCGAGGTTGGAAATTTCCGCATGAGCAGTCACATAATAGGTGCTTTCGCCGTAATTGTGGATGATTATATCGTGGATGCCGTCGATCCCGGGAGTGGCAAGAATGGTCTCTTTGAGCTTATCCACCAGTTCTTTATCCGGCTGTTCTCCGAGGAGTTTGCTGACGGTGTCTTTCAGAACTCCGCCGCCTGCCCAGAAGATCATGCCGGCAACCACGATGCCCGCCCAGCCATCCAGCGGAAACATGGTGTATCTGGAACCGATCATGGAGGCGATAACGATCAAAGTTCCCAGACAGTCGCTCAAACTGTCAAATGCGGCGGCACGGAGCATATCTGATTTGATCAATTTTGCCAGTTTGCGGTAGAAGAAAAAGAGCCAGCATTTGACCAGAATGGTGCAGGAAAAGATGATCACCGTCGCCGGGGAAAAAGATACTGCCGAAGGTCGGAAAACTGCCGCGATGGAGTCTTTGAGAAAAGTTATTCCCAACCCCATTACCAGCAGAGATACGATGAGGGAGGCGACATATTCAGTTCTGCCGTGTCCGAAAGGGTGTTCGGCATCGGGAGCGCGGCGGGAGAGGCGGAAACCGGAAACGGTGATCAAACCGGTTCCGGCATCGGAAAGGTTGTTGACTGCATCGGCACCGGCGGCGATACTGCCGCTTAAAAGAGCGAGGGTAAATTTGACTGCGGCAAGGAGCAGATTGCAGACGATCCCGGTAATACCGCCGACGATCCCGCACCGGGTGCGGAGTTCCGGAGTGAAACGTTTCTGATAACCCGGAACAAATATTTTCAAAATGAGCGAAGTGAGCATAAGTAAAAAAACCTCCTGTTATCCGATTGATAATGTAACACCATGCAGGCAATAAATCAAGAATCACGGCAGAGACAATCATAAAATGAGCGGGAAAAACAGCTCCGTGATTTGCATTTGCGCCGTTGCGGTATTATGTTTTATCGAAGACATATTAAAACAGGAGACTGACACAATGAAATTCCGGATGGTTCACAATAATCTGAACGTTTTTGACCTTGACAAGAGCATTAAATTTTATCAGGATGCTTTTGATATGCACGAAGTCAGACGTATCAACGCTAAAGACGGGAGCTTCATCATCGTTTATCTGGAAGACGGCAATTCAAGTCACCAGCTTGAATTGACATGGCTGCGGGAAATGGATCGCCCCTACGACCTCGGCGACAATGAATTTCACCTTGCTTTCAAAGTTGATGATTACGAAGCTGCCCACAAACGCCACGCCGAAATGGGCTGCATCTGCTACGAAAACCCGGAAATGGGAATCTATTTCGTAACCGACCCAAATAACTATTGGTTAGAAGTCGTGCCAGAACAGCGGTGAGATATTTTTTGATATGTAAACAGCAAGGATTAATTGAAAAATATGTTTTGTAAGGTACGTATGTTGTTCTTCTCAATGCCAAAACGAATTCAGGATAGCATAATTTTTTCTGCCACGTTGTGTGGCATATTGTCTTCTATATGTACAATTGGTGATTTTTCTTTGAAAGACTTGGGCGTAGAAAATATATTTTTGCGAATCGCTATTTTTATTGCTGTATACCTATTGGGATGTGTAGTTATTTGTTGGGTACTTGGAGTGTTGTATAAAAAATCTATAAAATTACAAATCAGAGGGATGGAAGTTTCTATTTGTTATGGGGACATTTTTTCTTGCAAAGAATTAAAAGTAATTGGTTGTGACACCCATTTTGATAGCAGAATAGATGATGTTGTAATTGCAAAAAACTCATTGCATGGTCAATTATTTTTGCGATATGGTGTCGTGAAAGATATAAAAAAAGCAATTAGGAGAGAGGCTGAACGCCTTAATTTGCCAAAAAATGACTCTAATTTATACGATTTCCCTCTAGGAACAATTATTCGTTATGACAATAATTCAGATAGCAGCAGTTATCTCATGCTTGCATTAACTAAGTTGGACAGAGATTTTAAAGCATGTTCTGATATTGTCACTTTTGAGTCAACATTAATGAAAATGTGGCAGGAAATTGATCGTGTTTATGCCAATCATGATATCGCGATTCCGCTATTGGGCTCAGGAATAACTCGTTTTTCAGATGTTAAAAAAGATAGGGAAACCCTATTAAGATGTATGTTGTGTACACTCAATAACAGTAGGATTACATTGAATGCAAAAATAAAAATATTGATATTTGGTAGCTCTAAAGATATTGCATTATACGAATATAAAAATATTTTTACCACAGTAAAAGGGAAGTAATATGCCTTACAGAACAGCAAACTACTCTGCATTTTACGTTACAGAGCCATTTAGTACATCAAATCTTGGTGCATATGCTACTCCAGATTTCATTTATTATAATCAACTGCGTGCATGGAAGGAGAAAGATGCTTCTTTTCCTTTTGTGGATGCTCATGATAAAACTTATAATGTACGCGATGATAGCCTTTGGGACACGCTTAAATCTAGATTACATGAAAGGCTTGACTATTCAAAAAACATCATTTTATTTTTAAGCAACAAGACAAAAAATAGTGATGCTTTACGAGAAGAGATTGATTATGGAATTAATGTCAAAGGACTTCCTGTTATTGTTATATATCCAGAATTCAAGAATACAACAGATATTGTTGATGCAACAGGAATACGTGAGGAAATTAAAAAACTTTGGAATAATTTGCCAGTTTTTAGAGATAGTATGAAGAAAGTCGGAACAATTCACATTCCCTTACAACAACGACTTATCATTCAAGCATTACAAGCCCCTGAATTAACTGTGCAAAAAATGTTAAAAGGGTGTTTTTATTACAAAATGCTTAACACTTAAAATTGTACAGGATTTGATAAAAATGAATCAAATAAAATTAACAACTGCCATTGAACATCTTAAATGCAGACAACTTGAAAATCCTGAAAGTTTGCAAGAGGCAATGGAAGAACGCAAAGAAAGAATTGCGTTTTATCAAAGCTTCTCTTCGGATAAGTTATTGACTATGACCGAGGAGGATTTCTACAAATATATCAGTCGCTTGTGGGCAATGATTATTTGGGGAAATAAAAAATTTGTAGTTGATAAGATTATTGCTGATAACGGTTTTGATAACGTTAAAAAACAATTGGCTGAATTGCTCTTCGGTTCAAACGATATTATCAAACGTTGGGATAATTTCTTAAAGAAAATCAAAGGAATGGGACCGGCAACTATCAGCGAATTACTGTCGTATTATTTCCCTGATGAATATATGATTTTCAATGGTACAACGGTTAAAGCTCTCAACTTTTTGGAAGTTCCTGACCTCCCGAAATATAATTACCAATATACGGGAAAACGTTTTATTGAGGTTTGCAAAATCGGTAAGCTGATTGCCGTTGAAATGAAAAAGAATGGTATCCAAGACACAACATTGCTGGCAGTCGATTACCTGTTATGGGATGAAATGCCATCTGATAGTGAAACAGTCCCCATTGTTGCTCCGCCACAACCGACAAATGTGGTCAACAATCATCAAATTCAAAAATCCCTCCATGATGAGATAAAGCAAAAACTTGTCGAAATTGGAATTTGGCTTGGTTTTGAAAGCAGAGCTGAAGTAAAAATTGCTGCAGGTGCTGTTGTGGACGCCGTATGGGAAGTTAAGATCGGTAATATGGGAAAGGCTATTTACGTCTTTGAAGTCCAATCCAGCGGCTCTATTGACAGTTTAATTCTGAATCTCCTCAGAGCTCAAAGTAATGCGGCAGTTCAAGCTATTGTAGCTGTTTCATCAGCCGAACAAATTGAGAAAATAAAGAAAGAACTCCCGGAAAACGCCATTGATCGAAAAAAATTAAAGATGTGGGATTTCGATGAAGTTGCAATGGTACACGAATCATTAAGCAAAGCTCATGCCTCTATCAATAAGTTGGCATTGGTGCCGGATGGTTTCAACAGTTAAATATGTATGGGGATATATTCGTTATGACCGCTGTGCCCAACAACTACTGGCTTGAAGTCATTCCGGAAAAGCGGTAATGGGGATATATTCGTTATGACAAGTATGCCCAATAACTACTGGCTGGAAATCATTCCCGAAAAACGGCATTGATCGAAAAAAATTAAGAAAAAGTTGCGATTCGTTGTTAGAGTGGACATAAAAAGTCCACTCGCCGGAGATATATTGGGTGCAGTTCGATAAGGAAACGGAGACAAAAAAATCGCACCACCGGTGCGTTTGGCAGATAACCGTTGTTCCTCAGTAACGGCGGTTGTTTTTTGTGCTATAGTATAAGGGAATGGTACGTTTTTATATCTGTAATTTATATAATGCAGTAAGGTGGAAAATGCGAAACACTGAATGTAAAAATAAAAAAGTCCGGCTTCATCAACCGGACTCTAAGGTGTAACACCTACGGCATATAGCCTTGTTGTGATAACCGAAAAGCTAAAAAGTGTGTTATATTCCCACCAAAGGATTGACCATTGATGTTAGCTGGTTTGAGGCAATTCAAATAGCAGACGGGCTGCTGAAAACCTTTTCAAATGCAAACAGCAGCCCTTTTTCTTTCGGTATTGATTCAGCGGCGGTTCTTCATCCGCAATTCCCGCAGCGGGTTATTGGTGCTTTTACGGATGGCTTTGGCCAGATAATCCGCCGAATTAAAGCCGCATTTCAGGGCGATCTCTTTCAAAGTCAATGTTGTGGAACCGAGCATTTTGATCCCGTGCTGAAGCCTCACAGATGCCAGATATTTTCCCGGGGTGATGCCGAAGTATTCCTGAAACTGCCGGGTCAGTGAGACCCGGTGCATTTGGAAGTGGTCGGCAATGATTTGCACATCCAGTTTTTCCTGCCAGAAATTATCATCTATAAAATCCTTGATCTGCTCCAGCAGCGGGCGGGAAACCGGCCGGGGAGTCAGAGCCATAGTCAATATCTGGAAAGCGATATTTAGCGATTTGAGCTGATACTCTTTGATATTGTTCTGCAAATAAAGTTCCAAAGTAGCAAACAAATCTTCCGGACAATCTCCGGCTTCGATCACTCCCGGTTGAAATCCCAGTGATTGGAACAGCATCCCGGCATTTTTTCCGTCGATGGAAAGCCAGTGATAATTGAAAATTTTGCCTTCCGGGGAAAAATCATGCAGGGAATCCGGCGGATAATAGAATATTTCTCCCGGATGAAGTATATACTTTTTCCCCTTGAACCGGAAACAGCCTTTTCCGTCAACGCACCAGAAAATTTCTCCGTGCCATGCCATCTTTACCGTCTCCTGCTCATTGATGATGAAGTGGCCGGTTCCCCGAACAAAAAATCCGGTTTGCTGAACACTCGATGCCATGATGAAATTTCTTTGCAGCCTCATATTTCCTCGTTGTGCTGTGATGTATTTCCGCTTGCATCATTAATATACGCCGGATTTTAATATTTTTCAAACCGGGAATCCGGCAGGAAATCATGTTTTTGTTACAAAAGTACATTTCTGCACTACAAAATTACTTGTATGCGGTCTTGAAAATCGAAACCGGAAAAGATATTTTATACCAGACAGATTCAGGAGCGACAGACAATGGATAAAGTATTTCAAAATTTGGAAAAACGTCTGACCCCCGCAGACAAACACTGCTTTTTCGGCTATTTTGATAAATTCCCGTGGAATTCCCGGGGAGAACATCTGGCTCATCAGGTCGGTTTCGCCGGCCGTCAGCCCCGGTTCGGCGAAAAAGCCGGGATCATGGTGATCAAAGAAGGCAAGTGGGAAGTGGTTGCTGAAACTTCATCATGGTGCTGGCAGCTGGGGGCGATGCTGCAGTGGTTCGATGACGACCGTTTTATCTGTAATGATATTGTCGGTGATCACTTCGGAGCAAGATTATCCGACGGTAAGGTTTTCGATCACCCGGTTTACGTTTTGAGCAATGACCGGAAATATGCTCTTTCGCTCAATTTTGCCAAGCTGGAAACCGAGCGTCCCGGTTACGGTTATCCCGGGATCGAAGATCCTTTCCGGGATTGGGCGTTTCACGAAAAGGATGGTATCACGCTGATGGATCTGGAAACCGGAAAAAGCCGGTTGGTGATCTCCACGGCATTTCTGGTGGAAAATTTCTATGCTCCGGGAGCCGATTCCGCTATGAACTGGGTGAATCATCTGACATTCAGCCCCAATGGCAAAAAAATCGCCTTTATCCACCGTTTCCGCTGTTTTGGGCCGTGGGGTAAAGGTTTCCGCTGTTATGTCACAAGGGTTTTCACTGCCAACCGGGATGGCAGTGGAGTGACAATGCTGCCGGTGGATTTTCACGCTTCACACTACACCTGGAAAAATGACCATGAATTGATCGTCTTTTCCCGGTTGCCTGACGGCGGGGATCAATACCGGATCTACAGTGCCGATGGCCAAAATGCGGCGATAATTGCCAGAGACCGGCTGCCCGGCAACGGACATTGCAGCTTTTCTCCGGATGAAAAATTGCTGCTTACTGACTCTTATACCGGAAAAGACGGCTGCCGGGAACTGGTGATATATTCGCCGGAAAAGGATGAACGTTATTCTTTGGGCCGTTACTTTTCGCCGGATATTCTGCAATACACCCGCTGTGATTTGCATCCCCGCTGGTCACCGGATGGGAAAAGAATATCCTTTGATTCATTCCATGAAAAATACCGGGGAATATACACAATTGAATTGCCGGAGGAAATTTTCGCATGATTCTTGATGGGATTTGGGAATTTGCATGGTGCAAAGATCAGAGTCAAAGCCCCGTTTTTGACACTTTTGCCGCCATTCCCGGCTGCTTTGATGTTCCCGGGATGCACTATCCGGAACAGGGGATCGGATTTTACCGCCGCAAGGTCGCTGCCGGCGGCAATTTGCGGTTGAAAATCGCCGCTTCCGGTCTGCATACCGAAGTTTTCTGGGATGGGAAAAAGATCGCCGGGAGTTTTTTCGCCTGGTCGCCGCTGACGGTGGAATTTTCTTCTGCTGACGGCGAACATGAATTGATCATCAAAGTCGATAATATTATTTCCGGTCATCCGCTTTTCCGGGAAGATTATGACTTTTATAACTTCGGCGGCATTTACGATCATATCACTCTGGAAAATATTTATCCCGGTGAAATCCGGAAACTTGCGGTATTTACCCTTGACCATGAGACCGGAGAGATCGAATTACAGATCGAAAGTGCGGCTGAAAAACTGGATATATCTTTTGACGGAAAATTTTTCCGGTCGGTTGACAATACGCCGTCGCTCCGGCTGAAAGTACCGGATTTCAAACTCTGGAGCATTGATACTCCGGATCTTCATACGGTCACCGTCAATGAAAAGACGGTAACTTTCGGGATCCGCACTATCAACTGGGATTCGGATGTGTTGAAAATCAACGGCAAGGTGGTAAAACTTATCGGAGTGAACCGGCATGAGAGCCATCCGGAATTCGGGGCCGCCACTCCGGAAGCCCTGATCGCTTCGGATCTTTGTCAAATCAAGAAAGCTGGATTCAATTTTGTCCGCGGTTCCCACTACCCGCAACGGGAGTTTTTCTTTGAAATGTGCGACCGGCTGGGCCTGCTGGTCTGGGAGGAGCCGTTATCCTGGGGTAATTGTGAAAGTGATCTGCAAGATCCGGTTTTCATGGATACTCTTGAAGCACAGCTCCGGGATTGCATTGCCAATTCGATCAACCATCCTTCACTGATCATCCACGGTTTCCTGAATGAGTGTGCCAGCGATACCGATGTCGGATACGCCGCAGTCAAACGGCTTACGGATGTTTGTCACCAGCTTGATCCGGGCCGTCCGGCGACCTTTGCCACCAACCGCCCGCTGACGGATAAATGTTTTGAATTGGTCGATATTATTGCCATGAATGTTTATCCGGCATGGTACAGCGGAGAGTATCCTTGCGATATCCCCGGCGAATTGGAAAAATATACGGCGGATCTTCCGGAAAAACCGCTGGTCATCAGTGAGATCGGAGCGGCGGCGATCTATGGGGATCACAGCGGGACCCCGTGGTCGGAAGAGTATCAGTCGGAATATGTGAATACCGTCCTGGAAAGTGTGGCGGCCGATCCCCGCTTTTCCGGGGTCATACTTTGGCTTTTTTGCAATGCCAATACCTACATTGATCCGGTAAGGGCCCGGTTCCGCCCCCGGGGATTCAATAACAAAGGATTGCTTGATGAGTACCGCCGCCCGAAACTGGCGTGGAAAAATCTGAAAATCGGCAGGGAGTTTTGATCATGGAACAGGCAATTTATCTCAACTACATCCGGATCCGGCGTAAAAGCAGTGAAAAGCGTCAGCTTGCCGAAGCGGTAAAACTTTGCAAAGAAGCCGGATTCACCCGCTTTGACTATTTTTCTGACTCGCTGGATGATGCCAAACGGGAAAGGGAGTTGTTTGATTCGCAGGCGGTGAAGGTCATTCAAAGCCATTGTCCATTTTTCCGTTATCAGGATAACGGGCTGGAAAAATTCCGCCGTACAGCCGGGGAAGCGGTGAAAATTGCGGCAGCTCTCGGAGCGGAATTTCTGGTGATCCACGCCGATGAATACCGGATGAATGATGAAATTTCCCGGAAAGAGATGTTGAAAATAACCCGGGAGTATCTCGCTCCGGTGGTCGATTTGTGCGGGCAATACGGCTTGAAAACGGCCATTGAGAATCTTTTTGAGGAAAAGGGCCCGGGCCATCGCACCCGTTTCTGTTCCGAAGCCGAAGAGGTTATTGACGTGATCGAAAGTTTTCCCGGAACCGGTATCGGCTGCTGTTGGGATTCCGGTCATCATCACGTCTCTTTCGGCGATGAAAAATTCTTTGAAAAGCTGGAAATGCTTGCTCCTTACATCATTTGTACTCATATCCACGACAACCGTTACGGTGTTGATATGCACAAACCGGCATTTTTCGGCACGATCGACTGGGAAAAGGTCATGGAAGTGCTGAAAAAATATCATTATCAGGGGGATTTCAGCTGGGAATTTGTCCATGACCGGGTCCCGGATGCGGTTTACGGCGAATATTTGCGTTTTATTCATGCCTCAGGAAATTATCTTTTGAATCTGTAACCCAAACAACAGGAGAATACATTATGAAAAGAACACAAAATTTCACCCTTATCGAACTGCTGGTGGTTATCGCCATTATCGCGATACTTGCCGCGATTTTGCTGCCTGCACTGAATTCCGCCCGCCAGCGGGGTGTTGCGGCAGAGTGCCTCAACAAACTTAAACAAATCGGTCTTGCTTCGCTGAGTTACAGCGATGATAATGAGGGGTGGATGCTTCCTGGATATCTGGATGATTACCCTGACAGCGACCGTACCCGTTACTGGTACAAGAGAATAAAACCATGGCTCGGAGACGGTTGCGGCGAAGAACCTTATCCTGCTGGACTTTCAGGAGTTCCCCTGAAACAGCATTGGGGCAAAGTCAACTATATGCTCAACTGCTATGCCAATACAGAAGCACTTGCTCGTGCCAATCTCGGCTGGAATCAGCGTATAGGTTACACTGCCAAAGCTGACTGCCGTCCTTTGCTCAAACAGAATCAGATCAAGTATCCATCTGCCCGTATCGGCGCCTGTGATACGGCGTGGGAACATCTTTACGATACGATAAATGACAATCCGACATGGTACAGCAGCACCTGTCCTGTATTCATTCACAACAACAGTGTGAATATTCTTTATCTTGACGGTCACGCATCTGGCATGACCAAAGGCGATGCCAGTCAGACAGGACTCCCTGGTCGTCCAGCTCATGTTTCAAAAATTTATGAACAGATGTACTACATGACCAAGTAAGGAAAAGCTCTTCATGAAATTGAAATTGCTGTTTGCTGTACTTTTGGGAGTAACGCATGTACTGTATGCGGGAAATATCCTGAGCATCGGAAAAAGCAGTGAAATCCCGGTGATCGACGGCAAAATAAACGAAAAGTGCTGGGAAGATACGCTGGCAGTGACCGGCTTCACTTTGCCCGGAAGTTTGAAGTATGCCCAATATCAGAGCGAAGTGCGGATGTTCCGTAATGGCAATTACCTCTATGGAGCGATCTGCTGTCAATCGCCTTCCGGCAGCTTGAACAACCGGCAAGTTCCGCTGCAGGATAATCCGGCGATCTGGAAAAATGATGCTCTGGAACTCTTTTTCGTCGGCAAAGGTGAAGCCCGGCAGCTTATTATTGACAGCAATGGTTCATATTTTGATGCCGCTTCCCGGCAGGTGGTGGTGGAAGATTCTTTCAACACGGTATGGCGGCACGACAAAAAATTTGCGGTCGTCGAAAAGTTTGCAGTAGAGACTGCCGGTGATTCATGGAGTGCGGAATTTGTTATTCCGCTGGCCGCTTTGCCCGCCGGTGAACTCCGTTTCAACGCCATCCGGGATATGCCCAAAGCCGCAGAATCATCCAGCTGGGCTTTGATGGAAGCTCCCCGGTGGTGGGAATTTGATACGGCGGCGGAAATGGTTTTTGTTGACCGGGTGCCGGGAATGAAGATCGAAGTTCTGCCGCAATTGACCGGTGAGAGCCGGGCGGCGGTAAAAATTGCCGGTGATGCTCAAGCTGAATTGCTGGTGCAGGGGAAAAAAATTCCCGGGAATATCAGCAATGAAGTGACCGCTTTTACCTACTCTGTCACCCCGGAAACCGGTTACAAAAGTATGCGGCTGATCCTGCGGGTGATCGCCGGAGGCAAAGTGGTTTATTCCTTTGAACACGAAAAACCGACCGGATATGTGAAATTCACCCCGATAAATCTTTCCGGAAAAACGCTCTGTCTCAACTCATCCTTGAATCTGGAAAGCAATATCGGCTGGGAAACCCGGCACAACTATCAGGGCTTCAAAGTTAAAAAAAACACCAGACTGCACTTTCTGGTTCCGGAAGGGATCGTTGTCAGCAAAGCTCAAATCACCGGGGAAATAAACCGCGACCGGCAGAAATATATCCGTTATACCCAGGATGTTCCGTGGGTTTACAACGGCAGATTCTGGATAAAAAGTTTCTTTACCACCACGCTGCCTTCCGGAAGCCGGGGAAAAATTTATTACTCTTCCGAGTGTCCTGACAGTATTCAGCCGGAAATGGCCATCGAATTTGAAGTGGTCGATATCAAAGAAGTAGCTCCGCCGGAAAAATTCATTACCGGGCATTACGACAACTGGGTGCCTACTCTTCAGGCCGCCATGGTTTGGAAAAAGACCGGCAGTAATACCTTCCCCCTGCGTGGCAACCGGCAGCACAGTATCGATTTGGCCCGGGAACTCAAAAAAGCCGGATTTTATATCCGCCGTGGGGATTATTTCTGGCCCGATGGAGTTTATCAGGGCGGGGCGAGAAATTTCAGCAAGTGGGCGGAAAACGACCGGCAGGCCCGGGCCCGGGATATTGCCGGATATTATATCGCCAACGGCAATGATTTTCAAATCAGTCCGGCTTACCGGGGGAAATTCTATGATGAAGCGATCGCCAAAGAAATCAAATTTTGCAAAAAAGCCGGGATCAACTGGATGGCTTTCGATTTGGAAAATTACATCCAGCCCCGGGGCAATATCGGTGATTTTTCGCCTCGCACGTTGGGACTTTTCCGGGAATACTGGCAGAAAAAATTTTCGGATAAAGCGATCCCTGATCCCAAACAATTTGAAAAAACGCCGGAAAAATTCCCCTTTGAACATCAGCAGTGGGTCAATTTCAAATGTGCTTTGTGGGCAGATTTCTTCGGTGAAATGAAGCGTCGTTTTGCCAAAGAATTAAGCGGCAGTGAATTTCAAAGTTCGCCGTTTGACGGGGTGGTCTTTTCCGACTGGAATACCGAAAGACCCTTTACGTTAGAGCGGCAGAATCAGACTTTACGCAATGCGGAGTACTTCAAAGTTTTCAATATTATGGAACTTGATGCCTACTCCAGCATCGATCGGAATTTGCGGGAGATCGAGTGGCAGTTTTCCATGATGGAAAAATTCTTCCCGGAAATAAAGGTGCAGTGGATCATCACTCCCAGCCCGGATCGGCTCAATAACGGATCGTGGGGATTTTATATCACTACCGCCCCCCGGATGAAGGATGAACGCAAATATCTTTTCATGGAAACTATGACCATGGGAGCCAAAGGATTTTACACCTGGTACACACCGTTTATCACCATGGATTATCTGCGGCAATTCGCCGAAGGTGTGGCATTGCTTAACAAGGTCGAAAAAATCGTTCTCAACGGCACTCCGGTAAAGGTGGAAAGTGATTTGCCGGCAATCGACGTGGAAGAGTATTTCTTCGGGCAGAAATCGGTCTGGAAAAATCAGAAACAGGTTTTTACCCGCGGTTTGAAATATGGTGATCAGACGCTTATTTCCGTCGGGGAATACCGCAATTTGCAGGAAATGACCGTAGAAGTAAAATTCGATTTTGAGTCCGATACCACGATCAGAGATTTGGAAACTGAAGAGATAATTGCAGAAGTCCGGCAGGGAGCAAAAAGCTTCACGGTGAAACTTCCCGAAGATCGCCGCTGCCGTTTATTTCTGCTTGAAACAAAGGAAAAATGATTATGAAGAAACTTGCTTTATTTGTTGCCGTTCTGGGATCGGTTGCGGCTATGGCGACCGAGATCAGCTTCGCCGATCCGGCTATCCAGTTGAAAAAAGATTTCTTTTCCGGCAAAATGACGGGGAAAAATTCCCATGCTGCCGTTTCCGGGAATCAGGAGTTCCCGGATTGCTGGAAATATTATTATATCGCTTCCGGGGATAAGCCGGAAAACTTCAATCTCCAGCCGATCAAAGCGATCTCCCCTGATTCACCGCTCGGAAAAAAGTGGAATCAGGTGATTCTGGCGGCTTCTTACACCGATACAGCTTTTCAGTATCCCGCCCTTATCGGACTTTATTTTTATCCCCGAAACCGGATGGGACTGGCCTACTCTTTTACCAATCCGCTGAATAAAAAAGCCACGCTTTATCTGGAAGGCAACTTCCGGCGGGATGAGTCAGTGCGGGCCTTCGTTTATATCAAGCGGGCCGATGGCACGGTCAAACTGCTGACCGATGATATGGATCCGGAAGCATGGCAGCAGCAGGAAACCAAACTGAAAGACCGGATGATGATCCGTTACTATCTCAAATTACAGTTTGAAGAAGAGTTCGCTCCCGGCGATACCCTGGTGATTGCCTGTACTCCCAGAAACGGCAAATTCCCTGCTTCCAAATATATTGCCGGTATCAGCGGCTGGGGGGCAAAGTGGAATCCGGTGATCTCTCTGGAAGTCAATGAGTAAATATTGAGGGAAGCATCATGCGTTTCAGACAGGTTCATCTGGATTTTCATACCGGGCCGGCGATCCCGGAAGTAGGAAATTCCTTTGACAAAAAAGATTGGCAGAATAAACTTGAAAAAGCAAGAGTCGATTCGATAACCTGCTTTTCGTTGTGTCATCACGGGTTGAGTTATCATCCGACCAAAGTCGGGATGATGCACCCGGCTTTGAAATATAATCTGCTCCGGGCCCAGATGGATGCCTGTAAGGAAATCGGGGTCAATGTTCCGGTATATCTTACTGCCGGAGTAAATAACTATGCGGCATATAATCATCCGGAATGGCTGCAAATAAAACCGGATGGTTCTCCCTGGGGGTGGGTGACTTCCCCCCTTGATCCGGGGTTCCGGCTGTGCTGTTTCAATACCGGTTATCTGGATTATCTCTGTGATCATATCATTGAGACGGTAACCATGTTTCCGGAAGCTGACGGGATCTTTCTGGATATTATCCACGATTATCCCTGCTGCTGTCAGCAGTGTATCAACGGGATGATCGCCGCTGATCTTGATCCGGCAAACGAGGATGACCGCCGCCGCTTCGGCCGGGAAACGCTGATGAAATATTACCGGAAAACGGTCGAAGCATTGCGGTCAGTTTCACCGGATATGCCGATTTTTCACAATTCCGGCAACATTCCCATCGGCGACCATGAAATACTCCCTTATTTCACGCATTTGGAACTGGAATCTCTGCCGACCGGCGGCTGGGGGTATGACCATTACCCGATTTCTGCCGCCTACAGCCGCAATCTGGGGCTGGATTTCCTCGGCATGACCGGGAAATTTCACCGTTCATGGGGAGAATTCGGCGGCTTCAAGCACCCCAACGCCCTGCGTTATGAGTGTGCCGCCATGCTGGCTCAAAACTCCAAATGCAGTATCGGCGATCAGATGCACCCCAGCGGTAAACTGGATGATACCACCTACGAATTGATCGGCGAAGCCTATCGGGAAGTGGAACGTAAAGAGGAATTTTGTCAGGGGGCGGCGAGTGCGGCAACGACCGTGATCCTTGCTTCTGCGGAAAAAGACAACGGAGTTATCGGGGCGGCAAGATTTCTGTTGGAAAACCATCTGCCGTTTGACATTGCCGATGTTACGATGTCTTTGGAAAAATATGATCTGCTGATAGTTCCGGAAAACCGTACTTTGAGTGACCGGGAAATTGCCCAAGTCCGGAAGTTTGCCGCCCGGGGCGGAAAAGTGGTGCTTACCGGAGAAAGTATGCTGGATCCCGATGGCAGGGCGATTCTGGATTTCGGTGGTGAAATCGCCGGAGATTCTCCCTATACGCCGGATTATGTGCAGCTTGCTCCGGGGGTGGCAGGTAAGTTCCGGACTCCGTTCCTGATGCATTTGCGATCCAAACGGCTGACCAATATTTCCGCTGAATCGCTGGGAAAAATTTACGATCCCTATTTCAACCGGGAAATGCGGCACTTTTCCTCGCATCAGCATACGCCGTATCAGCAGAAAGAATCAGGTTTTGATGCCGCCTTGCTCAAAGATAATATCCTCTGTTTTGCCCATCCGGTATTCGATCTCTACCGCAGTACCGGGGCGGTAATGCACAAACACTATATCAAGGGGGCGTTGGATAAACTGACCGGTGGAAAATATCAGACCGTGGCGGAAAATCTTCCTTCCGGCGGCAGAGTGACGCTGATGAAGCAGGTAAAAGAGAACCGGCTGATCTGCCATGTGCTGTATGCCCCTTTTATTTTACGCGGCGGTGAACGGAAACTTGACGGCAATCAGTGGGAGTTATTTCCCACTGAGATCATTGAAGATATTCCGGATCTTTACCACATACGGCTGACGGTAAAAACCGGGGAGTCAACGGTGAAGAAAGTGGTTTTGCAACCGGAAAACCGGGAAATCGATTTTACCGCTAAAGCCGGATATATTGAATTTACCATACCGCAATTCAATTGTCACACGATGGCAGTTATTGACCTGGTTTAAGGTAATTCAAATATCCGAAGGGCTGCGAAAACCTTTTCAAATGGCAAACAGCAGCCCTTTATCTGTATTCATTTGATCAACCGTTGATCTTCCAGATACCAAATTGGGTGCCGGTTCCGGAAAATTCAACTTCACCGTTGTTGACAGTTGCGGTGATTCCAGTCGGCAGTACCTGAATAAATGTGGCGGCTTCCGGCAGGGTAAGTTCTGTGTGCAGTTTGATTGCGCCTTTATGCTTGCGATAATAAGCCCAGTTGTAACGGGAAAGACACAGGTCTATCGTGGTACTGTCGATAGCATACAGCGGATTTTTGAACTTGAATTTATGTTTTGGAGCAACAGACATTACCCTATCAAGAATTTCTTCAAATAATGCTTTGAAAATTTCCGGATTACGGCGGTTCATCGCTTCGGAAAGTGTGGATTTTGCCACGGTTTCCATGCCAAGGTGATAAAGACGTTTGTGGTTGGCGAGCAAAGCGTTTTCAATTTCCCGCAAAGAATCCTTGCCGGAAATTTGAGCAAAGAGCAAAGTCAGAAATTGTTTCCATGCGGTGAAATGCTTGCAATATCGGTCTTCGCCTGACTTTTTTACGATTTTTTCAAAACGATATCGGGGGATGAAGTTGAAAAGTTGAGAATAGATGCTATTGTATAATACATTGTTCGGGGCTTTCGTGTTAAATATTAAAGATTTGAGCGTTTTTTATATATAACAAGTCCCGACAATTTCAATTAACTCCGGTAATTTTTACCGGACAGTAGTGACTATGAATGAGGATGTATTCGTTATGACCACTGTGCCCAATAACTACTGGCTCGAAGTCATCCCCGAAAACCGATATTGATGATTTTCAGAAAGACAATAGTATGGACAATAGTTCAGAAGAAATTATCATTTATGCAACTGCTGACGGCAAGGCGAATATCTCTTTATTGGCTAAAGACGGCAGCGTTTGGCTGAACCAAAATCAGCTTGCCGAACTTTTTGCCACCTCTAAAGCAAATATATCAACTCACATATCCAATATATTTGAAGACAATGAGTTGCAAGAAAATTCAGTTGTTAAGTTTTATTTAACAACTGCCGCCGATGGCAAAGATTACAATGTGGCTTATTATTCTCTTGATATTTGACAGTAAAAGAAATCTAAAGTATATTACCAAATGTTTTAATTGGTACGGATGAGTACGGAGTGGTACGGATGAGTACGGAGACATGCGGAGATTTATTGCTGCCGTCTGGCGGATACCGACGGTTGAAGTCTTTTCAACTGGCTCAACTGGTTTATGATATTACTGTGCATTTTGTAAATCTCTATATTCCAAAAGAAAGCCGCACTTGCGATCAGATGGTTCAGGCAGCACGCTCCGGCGTGCAGAATATTGCAGAAGGTTCGGTCGATGCTGCAACTTCTGCTAAACTTGGACTTAATTTATACAACGTCGCCCGCGCTTCTCTTGAAGAACTGAAACTCGACTATCAAGACTATCTG
>JAZUPS010000295.1:0-16512 GCA_045605305.1 Victivallaceae bacterium | reverse complement strand
AATCCGCTCTTTATTTACGGAACCAACGGTATCGGCAAAACCCATCTTCTTCAGGCGATTGCCGGAAAGGTCGCCTTTGAGCGCCCCGGAATGGTCGTCCGCAGTGTCACCTGCTATGAGATGCTCAATGATTACTACGATCTTTTGACCCGTCACCGCAATACTGCGGAGTTCCGCGCCGGATTGAAGGATGTGGATGTGCTGCTGATCGACGATATTCACCTTCTGGAAAAGAAAACCGCTTTGCAGGAGGAGTTTTTCAATATCTTCAATCTGCTTTACAACAGCGGTAAACAGATCGTTTTGACCAGTGACCGTCAGCCGTGTGAATTATCCGGTATCGACCGTCGGCTTTCCAGCCGCTTTGAGCAGGGAATGATCTGTCAGCTGGGTATGCCTGAATATGAACAGCGTCTGGTGATCCTCCGCATGTGGCGGCAGGCAAACCTCACTACTGCCGCTCTGCCCGATGAGATACTGGATTTCCTTGCGGAAAATATCACCAGCTCTGTCCGGCGCCTCAAAGGTTGTTTCCTCCGTCTCTCAGCTTATGCTGAAATGAGCGGGATCGAAGAACTTTCCATCTCAGAAGCTGAGGAGCTTCTTCACGCCCAGCTTACCGCTGAAAGTCAGGCGCGGGACATCCGTCCGGAAGCCATTCAGCAGCTGGTTGCCAACCACTTCGGCATCACCCTTTCGGATATGCTCGGCAAATGCCGTTCCCGTCACGTTGCTGATCCGCGGATGGTGGCAATGTATCTCTGCCGTAAACTCACCCGCCTTTCCAGCAATGAGATCGGCGAAATTTTCGGCAGAACCCATGCCAACGTGCTTCATGCAGAAAAGTGCATCCCGGAAAAGTGTTCCTCTGACGATACGCTGCGCCGCAGTCTGAATCAGCTTGAGCGCCAGCTCCAGAAACATTGAGTCCGGATGGCAGAATGATTTTTTCCGCAAGGCTCTGCGTCCTATGCGGGGAAGGAAGTTGCAAGTCTTTAGTTGATAATCCTTTGTAAAATATCTCGCTTCTCTTGAAAAGGGTTGGGTTTTGGGGAAGAGAGCTTTCCGCAAAAAAGATAACGTTTCCAAATTTTGTCAATGCGCCGCCGACGGTTAAAAGAGGTGAAATTGCCTCAATAACCCAAAAAAATTGGAGCTGTTGGAAAACAACAGCTCCAGTGGTTTCAAAACGCTGAAAATCAACCGTAAATTTCGTCGATCAAAGCGGGATCTTTGCCGATCATTTTCAGATAGCGTGCCAGCAGACGGCGGGCAGAACCCCATTCGGTATTGGGGCTCATGCAGGAGAAATATTCATAGGTGATGATCCGTTTGACCAGCGGGGATGCTTCGGTAAGTTTGGTGTAGAGGGTGCGGTAGTCGCACTGACGGAATACGCCCCGGGGTTCGCCGTGACCGGGGAAGGGACGCTGGAAGGTTTCGATATTGCTCCACAATTCAATGCCGTACCGGTCGAACATTTTGCCAACTTTGGTGTACCACTCTGCCAGACCGCAATCTTCGATCTTGCCGTAGTGACATGCCGGAGCAGCGATCTTATCCTGAGGTGCGCAGTAATCCAGCAATCCGGCAACCTTCTCATAGAAGTATCTGCCGTAAATATCCACCCATTTATCCGGGCTGTAACTGCTTGCCATATCCCCCAGCGGGCCGCCGAAACTGGGACTCATAAAGGTTTTCATCTGCGGGAAATTTGCCCGCATGTATTTGAGAACCTCGATACAAATATCCAGAAAGTTGAAGTGCCACGGCAGAGCTTCCAGAGAGACATAGAGACCTTTGAAGCACTTGTGATGAGCGTATTTCGCCACTGTGCGGTCATAGTAACGCTTGGTATCATCCACCTCTTTGAGCCAATCGCCGGTGTGCAGATTGGTAATTCCGACTGGGCCGCCGAGGTAGACGGTCATATCATATTTGTCTGCCAGACGGAAAACCATATCCAAAAGGCACTTATCCTCTTTCCAGGTTGTTGAGCGCGGATCTTCGGCAGAGAGGCGCACGCCATTTTGTTCCACTTCGGTACGGATGATGAAAAGTTGATCCATTCCGATCTCCTTCATCATGCGGAAATCCTGTTCCCACTCTTTGAGTCCGCCGTTGATGATCCCGGTATCGGAGATCAGCATGTTGACAAATGTTCCGGTGATTGGTTTGATTACTGCGTTTTCAAGCATTTTTCTGATCCTCAGCTATGGTTAATATTCATATCGTTTAAATTCATCACTGTGATAAATTTCGGTGATTTCTCCCGTCGGAGTGACGGAAAAAGCATCGAACTCCCGGTGAAAAGAGTCGAACTCTCTGACGGTCAATTTTTCCGGAGTCACCCGGATATTGACCGATGTACACTGCATGTGTTTTCCCGTTTTCGCACTCGGACCGCCGGTCAGAACCACCGGGAAGCTGTAGTTTTCACCGGTGCGGGGCAGCGGGGCGCCGGGAAACGCCGCCGGATCAAGAACGGAGTAACAGGAGTTGGATAAGGGAATACTCCGGAATGGGCGGTGAACGTGTCCGGCAAGGTAAAGATGGATCTTCACTTCCGGATCACTCCCGGCAAAGAGGGGATCGATCACCTGTCTCACATGAGCAGGCATATATTTTTCCGCATCGCCCAGCGGCGTTCCGTGAGCGAGGATGATCCGGTAGGCGGCACTTTGACAGCACTCGGATCTGACCGCATTTTTCAGCCAGCGCGCTTCAGCGGCGATATAGGGTTCAAAATCGTGGAGATGGCGGGTCGAGGGCGCTTTCATTGCCGGGGCATCGTCGCAGAAATCCAGCACGATGAAGCATACCTCTCCCCAGCGGAAAAGATAGTAACCCTCTTTCCCCGGATACGGCGCGGAAAATCCCTCAAAGTAACGGAAGGACTCTTTGCCGTAAATTTCATGATTTCCCCGCACCATTACCAGCGGCATCCGGCTCCGGGTAAGATCCAGATAGGGTTCGATAAATTGTTCCATGACCTGAAGATCGAAGTCGGTCGTCCACATCAGGTCGCCGCCGAAGGCGAAAAAGTCTGCCTTCGCCGGAGCATTTTCCCCTGCTGCGCCGCGGAGGAACTCCTTTCTGCCTTCAACGAGCTGCAAGTCGGCGGTAAAGGTGAAACTGAACTCCTTTTTTCCATCGGCAGCAGTACGGAAAATCTTTATTTCATCCCGCACAGTTTCCTGCATAAGTTTGTAATGGTCAAGGAGAATGGCGGAGTATTCATATTCGGTATCCGCCTCCAATCCCTCAATCCGGATATGGTGGACTGCCTTGTGGCAGCAGATCTGTCCGCCGGAGCTGTCGTAAGCTCTCTGCCAGAGGGATTCTCCCTTTTTGCGGAAATCGACTGCTGCCGCACTTGCTCTGCTGCCGGTGAAGATCACAGATACCGCCCCGCTTGCCGCATCGGGAAAAGATATCAGCGGCCGGTAACGCAGGGAGAGTTTTTCCGGAACTTCATATTCGGCAAAAGCCATATCCATGCCGCCGCCGGTTCCGTCGTGACGGTATCCGGTGCCGAAAAGTTCAAAGAGCAGTTGATTTTTTCCCTTGATGCACTCCAGCAGCAGTAAATGGTTGTTTGCGGCGATGGGAAACTGCTGATTGCCGCACTCCGTGGCATCGAGGATCAGTTTACCGTTGAAAAAGAGTTTCCAGTTCCAATCCGCGCCGAAACCGATAAAGATCTCTTCACCCTCCTGAGCTTCAAAATCCCCGGTCAAAAAGGTGCGCTGAGGGGAACGGGGTTTGACGGCAAAGTGATCGTAGAGATTGACAGGAGAAGTGTTTGGCAGAGTGATCTCTTTTCCCGTAACGGTTCTGCCGGAAAATACCATCTTTCCTGTGCCGTCAAGGGGCAGAGTGCCGGTTGTTTCCGGCAGATTTTCTGCCGGAAAAAGATGCCAGGAGATTTTCCGCATATATATTCCTTTTCAACTTTCAGGTCATGGGTCTAATTTAATACCGCGCAGCTTAAAAGTCAACTGTAAAAGGTATTTTTTACGCAGAATAGTTTGAAATTGCGGAAAACTGCAGAAGAGGATGACAGATTTTACTTGATTTTATTTTCACATCTGTTATATTAAGATAATCAGCTTGAAATCACTTCAGATATGAATGGAAAATTAGATTATGGATAAAAAAATCATTCCCGGCGCGGTGAAATTTCTCCCCAACCGCGTATGGCGCGTTTACCTCGGCGGCAGCGGCATAGATCAGCTGCAGAACCTCTCCCCCGCAGAAGACGGTCACTTCCCGGAAGAGTGGATAGCTTCGGCAGCTCCCGCCAATAACCCCCAGTATCCTCAGCCGGATCAGGGGTTGAGCAAGGTGCTTTACGATGGCAGAGAGATGCTCTTTACCGATTACCTTGCATTGGATGACAATTACACTCTCGGTGCTGAACATACTGCGGAATTCGGAAACAATCCGGCTCTTTTGATGAAGATCCTCGATGCCGCTGAACAGCTGCCCATTCAATGTCATCCCACCGTTCCCGATGCAAAAAAGTATTTCAACAGTCAATTCGGCAAAACTGAAGCGTGGTATGTTATCGGTACCCGGCAGGTCAACGGGGAAGAACCGTATTTGCTTATGGGCTTCAATGACTTTCTGGATGAGGAACTTTTCCGAAAAGAGGCGCTTTCTGGAGCTTTCCCCGCCGGGGTGAAGATGCTGCATAAGCTCCCCGTCAAGCCGGGGGATTGTTTTCTGGTCAAAGGCGGGCTTGCCCATGCCATCGGCTGCGGAGTGACTCTTATTGAGGTGATGGAGCCGAGCGATCTGGTCATTCAGCCGGAGTATTTCTGCGGTTCCCAGCGCCTTTCCGATGAAGAACGCTGGAGCGGTGCCGCCCCGGAAGATGCTTTGAAGTGTTTCAATTATACCGTTGATACTCCGGAAGGGATCCGGGAAAAATATACTCCGCAAATAAGAGTGATAGATGAACATCTTCAGGTGGTCATTCCCG
Source organism: Victivallaceae bacterium (assembly GCA_045605305.1). Classification (GTDB taxonomy): domain Bacteria; phylum Verrucomicrobiota; class Lentisphaeria; order Victivallales; family Victivallaceae; genus UBA1784. Next base: position 11,525 of record JAZUPS010000295.1, on the reverse strand, counting down.
GTGAGGATGCCGGATTGTTTGAGGTGCAGAAGCTCGCGCTTTCCGGTTCATACACTCTTGAAAATACCCAAAAGTGCCACCGTGCCGGGGTGGTCACCGCCGGAAAATGCACTCTGGATGACGGAGGTAAAAAGATCGATCTGCCCCGGGGAAGTTCCTTCTTTCTGCCGCACGCTCTGGAAAGGTGCGTTTTTGAGGGGGATTGTGAGATAATTTTTGCCCTGCCGCCTTTGAAAAAGTGATCATCCGGGAGTTGTATTGTGTATCAGCAGAGTGAAAAACTTCCCTTTACCCGGTGCGGAGCAGACGGAAAACTGAAACTTGATCAGGCTGTCGCATTGATGATGGATTGCTGTCACTTTCAGGAACTTCAGGAAGCGGAGTTCAAAAAGTTCCTTACAGATCACCATCTGGTGATTTTTCTCCATTCGCTGCAAATAGATATTCTGCGTATGCCGGAGTTGAATGATACCATCCGGACGGCGGTGAAAATTTACGGAGCCAAGTCCATTTACGGACTCCGGCGTTTCACCATCCGGGATGAAAATGACAAAATCTGCCTTATCGGTAACGGGACGGGGGCTTTTTTTGATCTGCAAGCTCAAAAGGCGGTGAAATACGATCCGTCGCTCTTCCCGGTGAAATTTGATGAGGCGGAAGAGATGGAGGTTCTGCCGCGCAAGATACCGCTCCCGGACTCCCCGGCGGTCATGGCAGACCGTGTCACTATCCGTCCATCGTGGCTTGACCCCAATGGACACCTGACCAGTTCGGAGTTTATCGCCCTTGCTTCAGATATGCTGAAAGCGGATTTTTCCTTCAACCGGGTGCGTATCGAGTACAAACGGCAGGCCAAGCCGGGGGAAAGTATCCGGTGCATGGTTCAGTATGCCGATGACGGGAGAGCGGTTGTCGATTTGAAAAACAGTGAAGCACTCTCATGTGCCGTGGTTGAATTTTCCACCGCAAGCGGTCAATCCAATTCGTGAGTTCCGGGAGGAAGAGTTTTTCCCTTGTAAAGCGCCTGAGTATTTTCCGGCACGGTGAGAACTTTTTTCTCTTTGCTCCAGAGGAGTTTTATCTCCCCGTGGATGGTCGGGTGACGCAGGGTGAAACTCTCAAGGGTTCCCGGCCGGGGATCGACGGTGAATCTGGCAAAACCGGGCGCCTCCGGACGGATCCCTGCCAGCATCCGGGGAATGATGTTCGCCGGAGCGGCACCCCAGGCGTGGTTCCAATCCTGATTGGGTTTCCATTTATCCCCCCAGCTTTCCATGGTAATGGTTGCGCCTTCCCGGAGCATGTTGAACCATGAACGGTCACTTTTGGAGGTCATCAGTTTCACTCCGTGATCTGCCATGCCGCAGCGGAAACAGACCTCCAGCAGAAATTGGGCAGCATAAACACTGCATGCCATCTCTTTTTCAAGGATGAGCTGACGGCAGAACTCAATTTCTTCACCCTCAGCCAGATCAAATGCCAGAGCAAAAACTGCCGTATGCAAAGAGGTGTGTTCCGAACCGGAGGAATCGACAAATCTGCCTGATTTCAAAAGGTGCTGACGGATGGCGGAGCGCAGAGTTTCTGCCAAAGCGGAGTATTTTTCATTTCCGGTCAACCCGGCAAGGATATTGAGCATACCGTATAAGTAGGCGTTGGGAACGAAGTTCACATCGCCGACAACGTAGTTGTCCCGCTCGCTCATGGGCCAGTCGATCAGGTCATTGATCCGGGAGCCGGGACGGGCGGTCTTGTAGACGGTGCGGTTGAGCAGACCGTTTTCATCCCGGCAGTCCAGCAGGAGTTTTTCTTCCAAAAGGGGCAGATATTTCTGCAGGATAGTGGTATCTCCGCTGTAAAAAATGTAATCCCTTATCAGCATGGGAGTCAATAAGAGCCACTCAACGGGCCAGGTGAATTTGCCGAACTCAAAAAAGTGGTCGATGGTTCGTCTGGCAATCTCAAAATTGGTTCCGGAGCAGAAGTGACCGAGCTGATTGATCACGGCATCGCCTTCGTATGGGAGGCGTTCTCTTTCGCCGTCAACATATTTATCAAAAACGGTAGCGGCTTTGATGGAGTATTTGCAGAACTCCCAGATTTTATTGAGGTCAGGGTCAGAGGAGTTGAAGTCAGAGGCGTTATCATCCCAGTCGTTGAAAAAAGCGGTTCGGCGGACGGTGATGTCCCCGTAGGTGCGGTTCACTTCCACATAACGGAAAGGTGCGATTTCGCCGCCGGCTTCAGCCGGGGCGTGACAGTGGGGAAATCCGCCGAAAGCGGGGATGAATTTGGGAATATCTATCCGGATGACCTGATGTCCGGAGCCGGTTTGTATCACTTTCTGGATAAAGGTGCGGTACCCGGCGGTATGGATGATCTTCCCATCTCTGGCGATCTCGCCGATGACCACTTCCACATTGGCAGGGAAACTGGTGGTCAATTCGATTTCCAGTGTGCCGAAAGCATCTTTGCCGAAATCAAAAAAGCTGTGCAGCAGCACATCTTTCTGAGTAAGTTCCTGAACTTCTCTGACCATAAAAAACCTCTTGGTGAAAAAATCATTTCTGTCGGGGAAAATATACTTGGTTGTCGGCAAAAATGCAATAGCCGCCGCCGAAAAAAAGTGGATTTTTTGTCAGGCTCTGTTTCCGGTATGGGGTGATCAAAAAACAAAATACGCTGCCACCGGCGCCCTCTCACGAGGGTTTGATGTCGCGGCGCTCCGTTGTCGCGCCTTGATCGACGCTTTTGAGAAAAGCTTAGCAAAACTCAGTGGAGTAACACCATTTGGGTACTTCTTTACTCCCTGCCGACGACAACGGAGGAGGCAGTTAAACCGGAGCGGCACGTTTGCCGCCAGCGCACCGATAAACCTCCGTATCAGTCCGTTCCAATCCGTAAACTGCGCCGTCAATCTTCATCAAAAGTGTTTTTCAGCAGAGAAATACATTTATCTTCGGCAACGATCATGTGGTCGATCAGAGTAATGCCAAGCTCCTGAAAAATTTTTTTGACCTTGACTGTGTTGGCAATATCCGTGGGCGAAGGACGGAGTTCCCCTGCCGGATGGTTGTGGGCAACGATCAGCTTTTTGGCTTCCGGATGACAAATAACTTTGAAAGCAATATCCCGGTTGACCGTGGAAAGAAATTCGCCGCCGCCGGGAAAATCCAGTATCTTTATCAACCGGGATGATTGATCCAGTACCAGCAGAAAGAGCCTTTCGCCGGAAACTTTTTGCGCATATTTCAGCAGTTGGGCGGCAATTTCCTTCCCGGATAAGAACGTACTGCGGCATTTACCTTTCTTCCGGCGGTTCTGTTCCTCCTTCTCCTCGCAGATCGCTCCGGTCAACCGCAGCAAAAGAGCGCTCTTTTCTCCCATGCCCTTCACTGATGCCAGCGACTCCAAATCCGCTTCAAGCACCTGTGCAAGCGAACCGAAGGTGTTGAGCAGATCTTTTGCCAGCGGTTTTACATCTTTTCTGGCAATAGCATAGAAAAGCAGCATTTCCAGCAGTTCATGTTCGCAGAGACCCTTTTTCCCTGCGGATTTGAATCTGAGGCATACCCGTTGTCTGTGACCGTAGATGTCGTACATGTTACATTATTGCAGCATCCGGCAGAAAGAAGCAGAAGGTCGTTCCTTTACCCGGAGCGCTTCTCAGTTGTATCCACCCCCGGTGATGGGTCACTGTACCGTAAACCATCGCCAAACCCATGCCGGTTCCGGAACCGACAGGCTTCGTGGTGAAAAAGGGTTCAAAAATCTTTTTTCTGGTCTCTTCATCCATCCCCGAACCATTATCGGCAATGGCAAAGTAAAGGTAATCCTCCTCCTTCGCTCCGGCAAAATCCGGAATCGGTGCAAAACGGCAGGGAGCATCGGCTGCTCTGCCCGCCAGAAGAGTGATCTTCCGCTCTCCTTCATTGCCGGATGTGGCATCAAGCGCGTTTATCAGAAGATTCAGCACCACCTGCTGCATCTGGATCTGATCGCCTTTGATGATCAATTTTTCAGGAGCATATTCGTTGGTGAAATCCACTCCCCGCACCCGGTAGGGGTCCAGCAAGCCGGTACACTCATCAAGGAGCTGTTTCAGGTCGATTTCCACCACATTGTACTTGCCTTTGCGGGCGAATCCGAGAAGCTGGGAGGTGAGTTTACCGGCTTTTTCTGCGATGGAGGTGATCTTTTGCAGATGGCTGGTCACCTTTTCCGGATTTCCGGCATAAAGCATGGCGGCGACGTCGGCGTGGCCCATAATGGCGTGGATGCAGTTGTTGAAGTCGTGGGCGATCCCTCCGGCGAGAACTCCGAGGGACTCCATACGTTGTGAGTGCATAAGCTGTTCCGAAAGTTCCTCTTTTTCCCGTTCCAGTTTGATCTCTTCGGTAATATCCCTGCCCACCAGCACCAAAAGCAGCTGATTCCGCAGACGGATGGGGGAAAGCGAAGCGGAAATGGTCTTTTCATTTTTGCCGGGATTGATGATGCAGTTAAAGTAGATCGGTTCTGTTCCGGCATCTTCCCAGCGGGTGTCCGGCGGGTCGGGGGAATGGAAAAAGTCGAACATATTTTTGCCGATAAGAGAGGTCGTGCCCCGGCTGCCAAGCAGACGGCTGGCGGCGATATTCGCCTCCTGAATAATGCCGTGGTCATCGGTGATCATTACCGCTTCAGCAGTGTGCCGCAGCACCAGATGGTAGCGGTTTGCCCAGTTGGTCAGGTCGCTTTCCAGCTCCTTCACCCTGCCGTAACTGCCGAAAAAGGCAAAGATGAAGTCCAGACTGCGGCGGTTGTTATCCGGCAGATCGCGCTGAAGCAGAGCCAGATAAAATGAGAGTATGCTCCCCGTAAGCGGCGTAAGTGCCAGCTGAACCAGAAAACTCGGCAGGGGAAAGGCGGAAATCGAACCATTGAGCCAGAGCAGTACCGCTTCGGGAATCGTTCCGAAAGTTTGCGCCAGAAGCAGGGCAAGGATGATCCGCACTGTCCGCCACAACCGGGCTGGAAACAGAGTGTATATCACCGGCACGGTGAAAAAAGCGATCAGATTTGATACCGCACTGAGGTTGACCGAAGCGGTTCCATCGGCAAGGAGAATGAAAATAATATCCCGCAAGGCGCCGTGGGGAATGGCGGAACACTGCACTTTGATCAGCATCCCCAGATAGAGGTAGAGCAGGAATGAACTTACCGTACCCAGCAGAAGTTGTTGAGCTTTCAGGACTCCGGCGGTCAGATAGACCATGAGAAATGCCGCCAGCATGGGCAGAAAGATCACCGTTTGCGGCACATTCAATTCGATTCCGAAGGGCAATGGCAGATAAACCTCAGCGGCGCTCATAAGCGTACCGAAACAGAGAAAAGTGGCAAATGCCATGATCAGCGGCGACACCCCGATACGGTCACGCTGATGGCAGAGCGCCGCAAGAATAACGAAAATAAAAACCAGTTCCAGCAGGGCAATGACGATTTGAAAAACCATTTTTACTTCCTGTTCAAAAGATTCTTAACCGCGTTGATCAAACTCCTTTCAACCGGAAAACCTTCAGCTTCAGCAAGTTCCCGGTGTTTTGCGTTGGATTGCCTGTCGAACCCGGTCGTTACCAGACATACTCCGGAGCATCCGGCATTGACTCCGGCAAAGAGGTCATGGATGCGGTCGCCGATCATAAATGACCGGGCAAGGTCGATATCGAAGTCCGCTGCCGCCTGCAGCAGCATTCCGGGGGCGGGCTTACGGCAGGCGCACTCCCCGGTGATTTCCGGGTCATGGGGACAGTAATACCACGCATCGATGGTGGATTTGCCGGAATAGCGGAGCAGTTCCCGCTGGATACGGGTATGCACCTGATGGATATTTTCCACCGGATACATATTTTTTGCCACTCCGGATTGGTTGGTAACGGCGATCGCCATGAAACCTGCCTGATGGATAAGTTCCAGAGCCTCCGGCACGGTCGGCAGCAGTACGGTTTTTTCCGCTTCATGCAGATAACCGATCTCAACATTCAAAACTCCGTCACGATCAAGAAAAAAAGCCTTTTTTTTCACCATTCGGTTCCTCCGGTAAAAATCCGCATATTATAAAAATCAGAAAATTTTTCTCTCAACTCTTTTGCCCGCTTTGCCGCATCACTTTCAAAGAGGGCAAAGAGGGATGGACCGCTGCCGGAAACTTGCACCGCCAATGCTCCGCAAGCGGCAAGATGCTCTCTTATCATCCTCAGCAGCGGGAACTTGTCAAAAATTGCCGGAGCAAGATCATTGCGGCAGAATTCCGCATAGTTTTTGATCTTTCCGGAAAAAAATTCATCATGATATTTGACATCATCCGCCGAAATAAGCTCCTTTGCCAAATGGGTGTATGCCCACCCGGCGGAGACCGGAAAACCGGGGTTGACGATCAATATTTCCGGCAGTTCCGGGAGATTTTCCGGGTACTCAAAGAACTCCCCGGCTCCGGTTACCCAGGCGGAGCGTTCATTCAGGAAAAAGGGGACATCCGCTCCGAGGGAAAAGGCAAGGGAGGCAAGATCTTCCGGAGAAAATGAACGGTAGATCCGGTTCAACAGGGCAAGCATCCCTCCGGCATCGGCACTGCCGCCGCCCAGACCGGCGGCGATGGGAACGCGCTTTTCCAGCACGATATGCCATGCCGGGACGATACCGGAACGGGCGGCAAAAAGCTCTGCCGCCTTGTAAACCAGATTGTTCTTTCCGGCAAGCTCAGGGAAATCCGGCACACTCAAATCTATTCCGGGAGTTCCGGAAATACTCAAAGTGAGCCGGTCACCGGGTTCATCCAGACGGAGGAAACAGCTGGATAGATCATGGAGCTTATCCTGCCGTTTTCCGGTGACTTTCAGCCGGAGATTGATTTTGCATCCGCAGTTGATGAAAAAGAGATTATTTTCCGGAGTTCCAGCGGGGAAATTCAAGATCATGCTCCTTGTTGTATTTGCGGCATAGTTCTTCAATGGCAACGGCAACTTCCAGAGCCTTCAACCCTTGACGGGCAGTTACGCGGCACTGGTGGAGTTTTCCGGTGGCGCGGGTCTGCTGAACAGCGCGGATAAAATCATCAAGTTCTTCAGCCAGAGCATTTTTTTCCGGCAGTTCGACTTTCTCTGCTTCCATACCCTCAGCGCCCGGTTTCTGAAGAGTGCCGCCGTGACCGCCGAAATCCATGGAGTAGAACGCATCCTTGCAGAAAAGCTGAAGCTGACGGGCAGGCGCCGTGCTGAGTCGGCTGGCAGTAATCAGCGCACAGATGCCGTTGGCAAATTCAATGCGGGCATTGGCAATATCTTCGCCGGGAGAAAGCACCGGGGAACCGACAGCATCGATCCTGACCACTTCGGAATCCGCCAGCGTAAGCACCAGATCAATATCATGGATCATCAGATCGAGAATGACGCTTACTTCCGTACCCCGCGGCGGCAATCCCGGACGGCTGGGCGGATATGCCGCCAGTCGGTGCGCTTCAATACAGCAGACCTGACCTTTCTGCGCCATCAGATACTCCATGGCGGGGTTGAATCTTTCCACATGACCGACACCGAGGATGCACCGGTTTTTCTCTGCCGCTTCACACATGGCGCGGGCATCATCCAGAGAAGAGTCGATGGGTTTTTCCACGAGGATATGTTTGCCCATATCCAGCAGGGGGATAACGGTGGAAGCGTGGTAGGTGGCGGGAACAGCCACACTCAACGCATCGCACTTTTCAGCAAGCTCCTGCATACTTTCAAAGACCGGCAGACCGAATTCAGCACCGACCTTTTTGGCGTTTTCGCTGTTAACATCGAAAATTCCGACCATCTCCGCCCGGGGGTTCTGGGCGTAGAGCCGTGCATGGTGGCGGCCGAGAGCGCCGGTTCCGATAACTCCGACTTTGATTTTGGGCATATTATCCATTTTGTGAGATCCTTGTATTTTTGGAGGCGTTTTACTGCCTCGCCGGGTTAAATTTACTCTTGTCTGAGAGCCTTTGAAATTGCTTCTCCGGATTAATATACACCTTTTTTGCAAATATTACACGTTGTTTTCATTTTTTTTGTGGCGATTTTTGAAAAATGGCGTTATATTATCCTGTAGTATATGTAAATTATCTGAATAGGCGGGGGATTTCTGCTGAATATCAGGATCACCCCGCATCGGAAAAATGTTCTGGAGAATAAAATGGAAAAATCGCTCTATTCACGGGTGCTGCTGAAACTCAGCGGTGAAACTCTCAATAATGCCAGCGGCAACGGGTATGATCCCGACAGCTGCCGTTTTGTTGCCGAAAGAATCAAAACCTTGCTCGATGCCGGGGTGGAAGTGGCGATCGTAGTAGGTGCAGGCAACCTCTGGCGCGGCGCGGGTGCCGCCGGAGAGATGAACCGGGTGGATGCGGATAAAATGGGTATGCTGGCAACGGCAATGAATGCCATTACCATCAAAAATTACTGCAATGCCAACGGTATTCCAGTTCTGCTCCAGTGCGCCATACCCACCGGCGGTTTCCTGCCGGTTTACGACCGTGAACAATCCATCAAAGCGCTGGAATCCGGTCAGGTGGTGGTTTTTGCCGGGGGAACCGGCAATCCCTTTTTCACCACCGATACTGCCAGCGTACTGCGCGCTCTGGAAACCGAGTGTGATGCGGTTTTCAAAGCCACCAAAGTCGATGGTATCTACTCTGCCGACCCCAAAAAGTTCCCCGATGCGGAACGTTACGAGCTGCTCTCATACGATGAGGCTCTGGATCGCCGGTTGAAAGTAATGGATGCCTCTGCTTTCTCCCTCTGCCGTGACCATGCTCTGCCGATCGTGGTTTTCGACTTCTTTACCGCTGACCTTGAAAGAGTGCTGTGCGGCGATACTGCCTGCGGTACCATCGTTCGCTGAATAAACAACTTAACAAGAAAGATCTTACCCATGCCCTGCAATATCCACCCCACTGCGCTGGTATCTCCCGAAGCCAAACTGGGAGACAACGTTTCCGTCGGTCCCTACTCCATTATCGAAGGTGAATGTGAGATCGGTGACAACTGCGTTATTGATTCCAATGTCAAAATCACCGGCAAAACCATTATCGGTAAAAACTGCCATATCTTTCACGGTGCGGTCATCGGCGAAGTGCCTCAGGATCTGAGCTTCTCCCCGGAAATGGTCTCCGGAACCATGATCGGTGACAATGTAACTCTGCGGGAGTATGTCACGATCCACCGGGCAACCAGAGAAAACGGTTTTACTCAGGTGGGAAACAACACCATGCTGATGGCATTTGTCCACGTCGGTCACGACGGCGTGATCGGTGAAAACGTGATCGTTGCCAATAATACCGTCTTTGCCGGACATGTGACCATCGGTGACCGCTCGGTCATTTCCGCCTACATTCTGGTGCATCAATTCTGCCGTATCGGCAAACTGGTGATGATCGGCGGCGGCGCCACCATCCGGCAGGATGTTCCCAGCTACTGTATCGTTTCTGAAGAGAACACCGTTTACGGTGTGAACGTGGTCGGTCTGCGCCGGGCAGGTTACGATGAACCCCGCCGTTTCCGGATCAAAAAAGCGGTCAAAACCTACTTTTTCCGTCACCTCAATTCCCGTCAGGCGGTGGAGCAGATCAATGCTGAGTTCCCCGGTGATCCGGATGTGGCGGAGTTTGTCAACTTTGTTTCCAGCAGTAAACGCGGCATTTTGCAGGGAAAAAGTGAGTTGAGCGCCATTACTGCCGCCAAGGAGAGTTGAGGAGTGAAAAAATTTCTGGCAGTACTGCTGTTTTTTACAGCGTTCCTCTTTTCCGGATGTGTGCCGCCGGAGTATTATTTGCGGCATCTGCCGGAAAATCCGGATTCCCCCATCGTCGTGGCGGCATTTCTGCCCCTGACCGGAAGCAACCGGAACTACGCCGAACAGATGCGTGAAGGTCTGCTGGCAGCAGAGACCCGTATCAATCAGAACCGCGGTATCGGCGGCAGACGGATGAAACTGCAGATCATCGATACTGCCGGAACTGCCGAAGGAACCGCACAGGCATTGAAAAAAGCGGAAACCATGGGCGCTGTGGCGGCAATCGCCGGTTACAGCACCGGCGAAGTATCCATGCTGATCAAACACGCTTCAGAGCTGCAAATGCCCATGGTCATCCCCATGGCGACCAGTGATGAGCATCTGCAGGTCAGTCCCTTTGTCTACCGGAATTGTTTTTCTGATCTGCAGCAGATGGAAATGCTTGCCTCCTATCTCTTTTTCTGGCGCAAACTCCGCCGGGGAGCGATCATTACCGATGCCGCCGATCACGATTACACCCGGGGTATATCCCGGAACTTCACCCAGGCGGTACGGGATCTGAATGGTGAGATCTCTGTCAATATCGTCGTTGCCAAAGATGCGGAACTTTCCGATGATCAGGTGATCAAACTGCTGACTGCCGATCCGGATTTTGTTCTGGTTTCCAGCGGCGGCAAACGGGCGGCGGATATGATCAGAAAGCTCCGGGAATCCCGCTTCCGTGGAATCATCTGCGGGCCGGACAGCTGGGATGACGGAGCTTTGACCGATGCTTTGAGGGATGTGGAAGTGGGCGACTGCATATTCACCGCCTTTTTCAACCCGGAAAATGACAACCGCGAAGCGGTGCGTTTCCAGAAGGAGTTCCGCAAACGTTTCTACAACAACCCCGGCGCCTGCGAAACCCAGAGCTTTGATGCCCTGATCTTCCTCGCTATCGGTCTGGAAAAGGCGGAGCATCTCTACGATTTTGACCGCAACTGGCGCAAGATCGTCAACTTCCCCGGGGCGGCGGCATACTACACCATGGGCAGAAAAGGTGAACTTGACCGTACCATCTATCTGAAAAGTTTCGGCGTTGACCGGGGCGGGGAAAGTTTGCGGATATACCCGCGTCTCTCCCGGAAACTCCAATACTCCAAACTTAAAGATTACCGGGTAATTGAGTAATTCAAGCATGTTCGATCAACTGATATATTGCTTTGACCTGGCAGGGACGGTGATCTTCGCAGTCACCGGGGCGGTAAGTGCAGTCAAACTGCGTCTGGATCTGCTTGGCGTGGTGGTTTTCAGCTGCACCGTCGGTGTGGGCGGCGGGATGCTGCGGGATGCTCTTATCGGGGCAACTCCGGTGGCAGCTCTGCAGAATGAGACCTACCTGATCGCCTGTATCGCTGCCGGATTGGTGATATTTTTCATCTCTCCGCTTCTGGCTCATCACAAGGAGATCATCATCTTCTGTGATGCCTTCGGGTTGGGGGTATTCACCGCTATCGGTGCCGCCAAAGGTATGCAGTACGGTCTCGGTCCGGTGGGGATCATGCTCTGCGGAGCGTTGTCGGCAGTCGGCGGCGGTATTCTGCGGGATGTGATGGCGAGAAAGATCCCGGCGGTGCTGGTCAGTGATTTTTATGCTACGGCGTCACTTATCGGCGGCGGGATATATATTCTGCTGGGCAAAACGGCACTGCCCTTGTTCTTCCGCTTTGCGGCGGCGGCTGCGGCGGTGA
>JAZUPS010000294.1:0-2602 GCA_045605305.1 Victivallaceae bacterium | reverse complement strand
ACGCGCCTGCCGGATCATCGGACAGACCCCCATTACCGAAGATCTCCCGTCCAAGGAACTCATGCGCACCATCCATGCCACCTTGAAAAAAGTTTCCAACGATCTCGATTCTTTCGGATTCAATACCGCAATCAGCGCCCTCATGGTCTGCCTCAATGAACTTGCAAAATGCGAAACGCTCCCGCGCTATGCCGCAGAAACTTTCACTATCATGCTCGCTCCTTTTGCCCCGCACCTCGGCGAAGAACTCTGGCAGCACCTCGGTCATAACGATTCTATCACCTATGTCCAGTGGCCACAGTATGATGAAAAATTCCTCGTACTCAGCGAAGTGGAGATACTCGTCCAGGTTCTCGGTAAACCCAAAGCCCGTATCATGATGCCGGTTGACTGCTCCGCTGACGATGCCAAAGCTATCGCCCTTCAGAACGAAGCCGTCATCGCCGCCATCGCCGGTAAAGAACCGCGCAAAATCATCTACGTACCCGGACGTCTGGTCAATATCGTCATCTGACCCAATCCCAACCAAGGAGACCGCATTATGAAAATTTTCTTCCGCATCCTGGCTGTACTGTTCTCAGTCGCCGTCATCACCGGCTGCGAACAGCTCACCCTCGAAAACGGCAAGTATGAAACTTCTCTCTCCGGCAGAGAGGATTTTGCCGCCATATATGACGATCTCATATTCATCCGCATCCGTGAACCCTCCGATAACCCCTCCCAAATCACCTACTGGGACTGGGCAGGAAAATTCGAAATCGAACGCGATGGTCATATCCGGCTCAAAATGAAACGGGAACTCGCCCGAAAATGGGACTTCCATTACGATTTCTTCCGCCGCAACGGTATGATAACCGTATATGACCTCGATGCCGAAAACAGTTTCAACCTGCGCCTGCGGCCCGCCAACGCACCCGCCGTACGCAATGAATACAACCCGCAAATTCAGGGAGGATTCCCCGCATACAAATAATCAATGCTCTCATAGCTCAGCTGGACAGAGCAGCTCCCTCCTAAGGAGCAGGTCGTGCGTTCGAATCGCACTGAGAGCACCATTTACTTTCTTTTCACGGGAAAAGAAAGTAAACAAAGAAAAGCGAGATATCGCGGCAAAACGATGTTTCGCCTTGATCGTTCCGCTTTTTTAAAAAAAAGCTTGGCAAAAACTGAAACGGATGATCGCGCCGATTCAGTATGTTGAAAAGTGAGACAAAAATCGGCTGATTTTGCCAAAGTAAAGCCGGAGCTGTAATTCTGCTGCCGTGGCACAAGATGGCAAACAGAAACGCGCCGTAACAAAAACATTGCAGCCGAATACAGGCGCGATAGCGAAGAAGGAGGAAAGATGAAAGGTAAAGTTGCATTCACGTTTGTATTGCTGGTTTTGATTATTACCGCAATAGTTGTCGGTGTATCGTACAGTTTCAATAATGTTTCCGGATTCAGGGAGCTGTTTTTTGCTTCAACCCCTGAAACTCTGGGAAATGTAGGTCCGGAAGCGGAAGAAACCATTGCCAAACGCGGAGAATTCACCGCCCGCGTTTCGATGTGGATTTTCGTTGGTATCACGATTTTGCAGTTCATCGCCGTTTGGATCGGTTATGCGGTGGTGACCAATATTAAATCCGGCAAAGAGGAGCCGGAATTCAAATTGAAGAATCTGGAAAATGCCGAAGTATTCTTCGATATCCCCCTCTATTTCGGATTGTTCGGTACCGTCTCCGCATTTCTGGTCATGACCTTTTCTCCCCAGAGCAGCCGGTTGATCGCTTACAGTTCAACCTTGATCGGTATTATTTTCAGTCTGATACTCCGGGTTTCTTTCCAATATCCGCTGCGGCGCAAGCTTATGCGTGAACAGTACGATGCAGCCAAGGGTGAGTGCAAGTGAATAAATCGCTGCTGATCGTAATTTGTGACTTTCTGGTCTCTGCCATGCTGACAATGATGACCGGAATGGTTCCGGCACACTCCGGCGGTACCGGCGTGGGACTGGATGAAAACACCACAAAACTGCTCCTGAGCGAACTGGATGCCCACCGTTCCGAACTGGAAAAACTCCGCCAACACCTCAAAGACAGTATCGAAAACTCCGGCACTGATCCCAAACTCGAAGCCGAATTGAAACGGCTCACCCGGGAACTGGCCGCCAATAAAGTTCAGCAGGACAAGCTGCTCGCTTCCCTCCGCGCCACTCCGCAAAATACCGGAAAAATCACCGAAAAAGAGCTCCAGAAACGGCTCGATGAGGAGAAAACACGCCGCGCTGTACTCGAAATCGAACTCAAAGACAAACAATCCGATCTGCGCAATACAAAAGAAAAACTGACCGATGCCAAAGCGCAGATCAAAGTCAACGCACGCGAGCTTGCCGCCAGCCGGCGCGACCTCTCTCACACCCGCGCTGCCCTGGCAAAAACCAGTGAAGCTCTGGTCGATATGGCGCGTACCCATGTTGACACCCAGCGCAAACTTGCACAGGCCGAAAGCACCGTGGAATCCGGAAAAAGCCAGATCCGGCGCCAGGAAGAGGAGATCAAGCGCAAAACCGCTGAATTGAAAATCAGTGCCGCACGACTGACCAAGTCGGAGGCCAAGCGGT
>JAZUPS010000293.1:0-6741 GCA_045605305.1 Victivallaceae bacterium | reverse complement strand
ATCGTTGGTACCACGATGCGGATAGGAACCTTTTTTGCAGTCTTCAAGATATCTTTTTTTCTGTTCGGCAGCATTATCTGCAGTCGGGAACTTATGAACATTTACGGCAAGGGTAATAACATTGCGTCTGGCATAACTTGCCGCAGGAGAACTGATTCCGGGACCGGCACCGGGGACGGTCACAAAAGCCGGATACTTGCCTTTTTTGCGGGGAACAGTGAGATAACCGGTGATGACATCATCATTCAAACTTTTGACGGAAATATCATACGCGATATATTGACTGGTGGAGAACTTCTTGTTTTCAGTCAGTTTGACCGGAGTCTGCGCCAGAAGTTTACGGTTATTTTCCCAGAATGCGGAAAAGTCAGCCGGCATATCGTAGCCTTTGCGGATTTTTTCCGGTTCAAATCCCGCTCCGGCAAGCACCGTTTTTTTCTTCACAGCGAATAAATTACCGCTCTTATCCCGAAAACGCAAAAGTACAAATCCCGGCTCCTTGAGGGTATAAACCAATTTTACCGGGTTCTCTTTGGAAAAATCAATATTGACCTTTTTGAAAACCGTCCTGCCGCCGAAAAGAAACTCTGCAACCAACTCTCCCCCGGTCGCGTTCTCTTTTCCGGTAACTCCGGTCACGGTAAATGATGCCGCTTCCCCGCACTTGTAAACCGGCATCTTACGGTCTGCAGTGACCCGCAAATCATCCAATGCAGCCAACGGCAGCACCGCAAACACCGTCAGCCAAACCAAACTCCGCAAAAATTTTTTCCGCATAACATATTCTCCTGTGATTATCTTGTTAAGCTGGTTGCGCTAAATATACATCATAATCTCAGAAAAAACAATACCGAAACTCTTACCAATGAAAAAATTTTTCAAGCTGTGTCATCCGGTAAAAACAAACTTTTATTGCATATCCTGTCAATTCGCCGCATTGACGATGGCATCCAATACTTTCCGGTAGTAAAAATTCCCCAAGTGTCCGCCATTGGAAAACCAGGTGATCCGATCTTTCAATACCGAATCCAGCCAAACTCTTTCACTCTCAGAAACCAGAAAGTCATCGATATTATGGAAAACCCGGATCTTATCGGATTTCTGCAATGTCTTTTCAATGGACTTCAAGTGAGAATCCGCCAGCAGCTCATCCACCTTTTTCCCGGGATAACGGGGAGCAAGAATCTTTTCCGCATAGTCCCGGAAAGAGAGCTTGTCAAGCGCCTGATAAAGTTCACTGCGGCTGCCCCATTTGTATTCCGGCAACCCCGGCAGCGACTCTTCCCGGTGAGCCGCAAGCAGCATCTCACGCATGGAAATTTTCAGAAAAATCCCCGCCACCACCTGCGCCGATTCACGGTCTACCGGCATTATGAATTTACGATGATCCTTCACCGCAGCATCATCTTTCAAATGAGGATAAACATCAAGAGTTTTCAAAAAAAGATTCCCCGCCACGGCAATCAGCTTCTCCCGCATTTTGCTCTTGCTCCAACCGGCAGAAGATGCCGCCATACGGTCGATGGAACTCATAGCAGTTTCCAATGAAACCGGAGGATTTACCGCGATAAACCGGGATACGCCAAGAATTTTTTTGCGCTCTTCCAACTCGGCAAGTTTTAGTGTCTGGATACCTCCCATGCTGTAACCGCAGAGAATGATTTCCGGATTTTTCACCCATTCACGCTCTTTTAAATCTGTCAGCACTGCCGCGATCGCTTTTTGAAGACGCGCCGCATCATCAGGCAGATAACCGGGAAGACGGCACTTGCCATCCGCAACAATAAAACGCCAGTTGAAGGTGCTGTCAAGGGTGAGAACGTTGAATCCGGCATTGTTGAATTGCTCTGAGAGCGCCAGAATGGTGGTGTTGTTAAAAGTCCCTCCAATACCGGAAAGCATCACTACCAAACGCTCCTTTTTTCCGGCAAAACCTTCCGGAGCCTTCCAGAAACAGTAGCGCAATTCCGGACGATTTTCCACCAGTTCCACCTTGCGCCGGTAACCGTCATTCAAAAAGTCGCCGTTGAAAACCGACAACGGCATATACCACCAATCCCGGTCACGCTGAACCTGAAAGAGTGCATTACGCAAAGTATCAATGACACTGCCCTGAGAAAAATAGTTGGCAAGAGGGGTGTATTTTCCATAACGCAAGTTTTCCGGGCGGGCAGGAGGTATCCATTCTTTTTCCGGAGTTTTGTCAACTTCAATTTCTCCGGATCTGTACTGCGCGATCTGCCGCTGGATCTCCTTGTAAAACCACATCCGCAACTGCAGTTCCCGGCGGATAAGCATAAGCTGACGGAAATTTTTGTAAGGGTCAAAGGCTCCGTCAACCACCCTGGCATAACCATTTTGAGCAACCGTCATACGGTTGAGAAAGGTGGCATAACCGGCATAAGGGATGTAAGTTTTCAAATCAAATGCCGTGTCAAAAATCATTCCCAGCATATCTCTGCCATTGACCGCAGGCACGATCGGCAGCATAAAAGTATGCCCCGGCCCGATCCCCCAGCTGGCAAATGCCTGACCGAAATCCGACTCTGCCGGATAAATTCTCCACCATGCTTTTGCCACATCAAAAATCCCGGCAATACCAAGCGTGGTATTGGCAAGAAAACGGATCGATTCACTGCCTGCCGCACTCCACTGTGCCTGCAAAAGCAAACTTACCGCCCGCGCCGGATACTCCAGATTCACACAGACATTATTGAAGTGATGGATAAAGGGACGGGGAAAGATGGAGGTGTAAACTCTGCCCAATGGATCAGCTCCGTAAGTCATCAGAAAATCGGTACAGCTGAACATTGAACGGTTGAATCCCTCCATGGGATCCTCGCCGCCGAGCATGATCTCCACCTCAGTGGGAGTCCACGCCGCCGGATGTTCTTCCGGAATACGGTCATAAGGATGGTGGCAACCGGCAAATACAAGTGTCAGAAGCAAAAATACCCAAATCAAAGTTTTTTCAATTGATTTCATCAACGCCGTTCCCATTTTTAAAGATATTAACTCCCCGTATTTCAAAATAGTACTTTTTTCAAATTTTTCAAAGCCTGAATGAAATTACCTTACTTATCCTTGTACTCTTCAAGCAGTTCTTTTTTCATCGCTTTGCCGATGGGAATCATCAGTGGGATCATGATGACAAAGATCACCACTTCAGCCCAGTAAATTCCCCGCAATCCAAACATTCTGCCCACAGACCAGCTGACAAAGGCACACAACACCCCGCCGGCAGTGGAGAGACTTCCAGACCAGCCGAAAAATGTTCCCCGCAGTTCCGGACGGGTGATCTTGGTCAGCATCAACTGAAGAATGGGCAGAATGCCTCCGGCGGCAAAGTAGGCAAAAAAACGGGCAACGGTCAGAGAAATAATTCCGGGAGAAAGCAGCTGCGCCGCTACTCCGGCGGCACTGCCGAACAACACCGGGATAAGAAGTTTGCGCGGAATGATCCGGTCACAGAGCCAACCGATGATCATTCCGGAAAGCATCCCCCCCAGAGCCGCTGAAGCGCTGATGATACCGGTGAAAAATACCGCTCCGCCCTCAAGTTTGAAAAATCCCAGATCGATCACCGTTTTACTGTCCTTCATCACGTCGGAAACCAATTCTGCCAGAAATGGCTCATCAATACGCCGGGCGATCCCCATAAGCAGGATCAAAAGCAAAATTCCGGAAACTGCCGGAGTGAGCATCTCCCGCATCGGGCGCTTTGCCTTTGCCAGTTTTTTCTGTTCGATTTTAACATTGAAGTTCTCTTTTACAAACAAAAGTACCATAAGACCGCTCAAAGCATAAACTGCCCCGCAACTGCAGAATGCCACGGTGTAACCGAATTTTTCAGCGATAACACCGCCGATCAGATAACCGACCATATGTCCGCTCCAAAGAGAGGTGCTGATCACTCCAAGCACAAAACCGTGCCGTTCCGGCGGAGCGGTACTTACCGCAAGAGTTTGCGCCGGATTGTAAGTGCCGGAGAAAAATGAACAGCAGAAACGGATCAGTAAAAGCACCCAGATATTGGGAGCCAATGCCAAAAGCGGATAGAATATCGCCGCTGCAAAACTTGCCCTCAAAAGCATCAATTTTCTGCCGAATTTATCCGCCAGCATCCCCCAGACGATCATCGCACCGCACATACTGATCATGCCGCAGAAGTGATACGCGGAAATGTATTGCAGCCGCAAAGCCCGGTCAATGATCCCCAGATTTTCTTCCATCACTTTGGGAATAAATGGCATGCAGCTGCCGAAACCGGCAAGGGAGAGAAACTGGGATAACCAGATGACAAAAAGATTGCGTTTCCAGTACTTGCAAGACTCCTGCGGGACAGACATAGAAAAGATTCCTTTATATTGGGATTTGACTCTCAATAATATAACATTGGAGGATTTTTTTTGCAAATCTCCGCTTGTAAATTTTCCAATATATGATTATATTATTCATTGGAGAAAGTGAGCATTTTTATGATGAATTGGAAACAACTTTTATCCCCGCACCGGCTGGGGACTGATATGCCGGGAAAAATAACTCCGGAGCGGTCGCCGTTTCAACGGGATTTTGACCGGATCGTATTCAGCGGCAGTTTCCGGAGACTGCAGGATAAAACCCAGGTTTTCCCCCTTTCCGGCACGACCGACATCCATACCCGGTTGACCCACAGTATGGAAACCAGCAGCATTGCCCGCAGTCTGGGAACTGCAGCCGGGGTTTTCATCTGCCGGGAAGCGGATACCGGCGGTGCCCATCCCAGTGACATCGGTGCCGCTGTTGCCGCCGCCGCTCTTGCGCATGACATCGGCAATCCTCCCCTCGGGCATGCCGGAGAAGAGGCGATACGTTACTGGTTTGAGAACTCTGATGCGGGTAAACAGCTCAGGGAAGAGATGTCCGCCAAAGAACGCGGGGATTTTGAGCGCTATGACGGCAATGCTCAGGGATTCCGGGTTCTCAGCCGTCTGGAAATGCCTGACCGTCCGGGAGGTATGCAGTTGACCTGTGCCACGCTGGGAACTTTTGCAAAATACCCCGGATCATCCTCAAGCGGTCTGAAAAAATGCGGTTTTTTTCAACAGGAAACAGAACTTTTCACCGAAGTTGCCAACTCCTGCGGGATGCTCTCTGCCGGAGTTGGCTGCTGGAAACGTCACCCCTTGAGTTTTCTGCTGGAAGCCGCCGATGATATTGCTTATCTGACGGTGGATTTTGAAGATGCCATGCGGCAGGGATTGATCGAATACGGCGAATTGGAAAAGTATTTTCTCGACATCATTGATTCAAAAACATCTGTTGATTATGTCAATTCCATCTCTTCCCCTTTGCGGAAAGCTGAATTTCTCCGGGCTCATGTGATCGGGGTACTGGTTCGTTCTGCCGCAGATGAATTTATCCGGCATCACGATGAACTGCTCGACGGGCAATGGACAAAACCTCTTACTGAAACCATTGCTCAAAAGGAGACCCTCGCAAAAATCCGTTCCCGGAGTGCCGCAGACATCTACAATCATCCATCCATTGCCGAGATCGTCGGCAGCGGATTTGAGCTGGTCATGGGTATGCTGGATATATTTGTCCCGTGTATCAGCGAAGTTGCCCGGGAATGCGCCGGAGGGACTCCTGCATCATGCCGCAGCCGCCGGATCGCGGCAATGCTCCCGGATGTGATGGCGCACTCCGGTTTGGCAAATCCCTATATCCGGCTTTTGACCATTCTTGACTATATATCCGCCATGACTGACCGTTGTGCGGTATCCCTTTACCAAAAACTGAAAGGAATCTCACTGTGATTAACACTACCAACGAATTGGCAGGCCGTATAATTGCCGGATGTGAACTCATCCGTCAGCTTGGCGGCGGTAACAATGGGGTTGTCTACCTCGCTCATCAGAAGAAACTCAACCGGCATGTTGCCTGCAAGATAATCTCACCGGATTTGCTGGAAGATCCGGATTTTCTTGATACACTCTACGCAGAGGCCGCCAATGCCGCAAAATTCACCCACCCAAACATCATTCAGGCACTTGATGCCGGTGATGACAACGGGTTGAAATATTTTATGATGGAGTATGTTGACGGTGCTTCTCTGGAATACATCCGTGCTAACAATCCGGAGATGATTTCCACCGAATTTCTTCTGAAGATCGCCCTTCAGCTGGTCGATGCCATGGATTACGCCTGGAGTGAACACAAAATCATCCACGGTGATATAAAACCCGGTAATCTGATGATCACCCGCAACACCAACAAACTTAAAATCGGCGATCTCGGCTTGGCACACTCAGCCAACGGCAGTTCCGGCGCGGAAGATGATGTGATGATCACTCCGCTTTATGCGGCTCCTGAGGTCATCTCCACTCAGAAACCATCCTCCGACCCGCGCAGTGACATTTACAGCTTCGGAATCATGTTCTACGAACTTGCCTGCGGCAAAGCGCCATTTTCCGGAACTGTCGAAGAATTGCTCATGAGTCATTTGAACCAGATGCCGTTGCCGCTTTTCACCCAGAATCCGGATATGGATAAGGAACTTTCTCTGCTGGTGGATTCCATGATCGCAAAAAATCCGGATGACCGTCCTGCCAACTGGAAGGCGCTGAAAGCGTCTCTCCTGGAAGTCTACAACCGCCTTTATCCCGCAGTGAAGACTCCGGAAATCGCAAAAATTTCCAGTTCAGCCCCGAAAAATACGTTCACTCCGGCTCAGAACCACTCCCGCTCTTCATCCTGGAG
>JAZUPS010000292.1:0-6164 GCA_045605305.1 Victivallaceae bacterium | reverse complement strand
GAAAAAGTTCCGGCACCGCCTTCGCCGATAAGCAGGTTGCTTTCCGGGTCAAGGGTGCGGTTTTGAAGGAAGTTCCGGTAGGAATCAACGCGGTCATCCACCGGTTTTCCCCGGTCGATGATCACCGGTTCGCAACCGGCTTGAGCCAGAAGCAAAGCGGCAAAAATACCGGCGGGCCCCGTTCCGATGATCACCGGATTTCTCAAGTTGGATGACTCCGGCAGAAGCGGTTCCGCCGGAGTGTAAGCGGCAAACTCCTCATCCCCGCTCCGGGGTATTCCGGGAGCTTCCACCCGCATGGTCAAAAGCAGTTTCGGAGTCCCCCTCCGGGAATCCACTGAAGCGGAAAGTATCTGCGCAGAGGTGATGGTTTGCGGTGAAATTTTCAACTTTTCAGCCGCGATAAGCTCCGGATGTCTGCTCCAGTTTTCCGGCAGACGGCAGCTGTCAAGCACCAGATCTTTCAATAAATATGCCATAAACTACCCCCGGGGATGAAATTTGTGATGTATGGCGCTCAACCGGGAGCGGTCAACGTGGGTGTAGACCTCGGTGGTGCTGATGTCTGAGTGCCCCAGCATCTCCTGTATCACCCGCAAATCGGCACCGTTGGCAAGCAGATGACTGGCAAAACAGTGGCGCAGAGTGTGGGGGGAGATGCTCTTGGTTATCCCCGCCGCCCATGCGGCATCTTTGATGATCGCCCAGACCCGTTCCCGGTTCAATGCCCGGGAGCGGCAGGAGAGAAAAACCGTCGGACTTTCCGGCTGACGGTAAGCAAGAAGCTGCCGCGCACCGTTGATGTAACGGCGGAGCATCGCCATTACCGCCGGAGCGACCGGAACCAGCCGCTCCTTTGAACCTTTTCCCCGGATACGGAGCATGGAGGATTCAAAATCGACAGCGGTAAGTTTCAACGCGGTCAACTCCGACACCCGCAAGCCGGAAGCGTAGAGCAAATGCAGCAGAGTTTTATTGCGGATATCCAGCGGTTCGGCAGAATCGTTGTAAACATTGAGCAGAGCATCCACTTCGTCACAGGAAAGGAAATCCGGCAGTACCCGCCACAACTTCGGCGATTCCAGAAGCGCCGCCGGGTCACTTTTCACCAGACCTTCCATGGCAAGGTAGCGGAAAAACACCCGCATCGCCGACAGATGACGGGCAATGGAGGAAGTTTCCATCCCCCCATCCCGCAGAGAATCGAGAAAATCCAGCAGGGCATCCCGGTCAACCTGATCCCAAGAGGAAATATTGCAGCTGCTTAAAAAATCTGCCAGCGCGGTCAAATCCCCCTCGTAAGCAGAGACCGTGTTCCGGCTCAATCCCCGCTCCACCACCAGATAACGGGAAAAGTAAGAGATGAATCTATCCATATTCACAAATCAAGTGAATCCAGCGCGCTCCACGGCGAAACCGCACCGGAACTATCCGGCACATCGCAGGCACACTGCTTCTCATTGAGGTTGCCGCCGCATACCGGACAAAGTCCGCGGCAATCATCCGAACAAAGCGGATTCATCGGCAGAGCCAACAGCAATTCAGCCCGGAGTTCTTCGTCAACTTCCAGAATTTCCTGATTTTCCTCCAATTCAAAGAAAAGGTGAAGTTCCCCGGCATCAAGGGTAAATTCAATATCTTCCAGACAGCGGCCGCAAACGGCACCGACCGGGGCGGAAACAGAGCCGGAAACCAGTACGCCGCCGGAAACCAGTTGGGCGGTCAGATCATATTCAGCTTCACCGAGCGCGGTAAAGGCATCATCTTCAGCCAGATCGAGAAATTCAGGCGGCAGAACGCCATCTTTGCGTACCGGAGCTTTTTCCAGAGCGGATACGGAAAAGGAAATCACTGCTCCACCTCGGCAAAATTATCCGGATCAGCGGTAAATTCAGCAAATTTTCCGGTAACGGCGATAAAGGTATCCACCTCATCCTGCGAGAGCGTGGAAAGGAAACGCTCGGTCAGGTTATCCATAGCTTTTTCGCAGGCTTCAAAACGATCCTGAAGTTTTTCCCCCACATAGAGGCGCACCGCACGGCGGTCATTGGGGTCGTTCCGGCGGATGATCGCCCCTTTGCGAACCAGAGTATCGACCATTTCACTGGCGGCGGCGGGAGTGATGCCCAACTTTTCCGCCAGCGCTTTAAGTTGAACCCCTTCGCCGGAATCCCGGGTCAAAGCATAGAGGGTGTCGATCGCCCGCATCTGGCTTAGAGTGTAGTGAAATATCTCCGCCGGAACCTGCCGGGCGCAAAACTCTTTGATCCGCATCTCGGTACTGCGGCGATTGGAACGCAATTCTCTGATTTTTTCTCCATCCATAGTCAAACTTCTTTCTGCTGATTTCCCCAATAAACTAACCTGATAATAAGATAGTCTTAACAAACACAAAATGCAAGTAATTTTTTCACAACTTTTCTGTTTTTCCCGTTTTTTGTGATTTTTTTGCCGCAAGTATCCACTCAAAGAAGCTGTTAAGAGCGGGAAAGGAGCTTTTCCCGGAACTCCGGAAAAATCCGGCACCCGCCGGAGGCAGCTGCTGCCGGTAATTTCATAAAATCCGGAAAATATTTAATTAACTATTGCTTTTTTGAAGATTTTATGGTAAATTTATTGTCAGATGATAAATTAAACGATTTATTACATTGCATAGGGGAAAGAAAATGCCGTCAAATTATCCGACATTAAAAGATGTCAGTGCCGAAGCCGGAGTCTCCATGGCTCTGGCATCAGTGATATTGAGCGGTAAAAAGAGCCGGATAAAAGCATCCGCCGAGACCCGGGAAAGGATTCTGAAAGCGGCGGAAAAGTTCGGCTATGAACCCAACCGCAACGCCCGGGCGCTCCGGATGAACAGCAGTTTTTTGATCGGCGTACTGGCTTATGACATAAGCAGTTCCTTTATTCCCCAAATCCTTTCGGGGATCGAAAAAGGCTTCATCCACACCAATTACAGCGTACTGCCGATGTCATTCAATACTCAGGAGGAGTTTGCGGAGTGTCTGGAAACGTTCCGGCGGCGCAAAGTTGATGGCTTGATCATCATCACCACCTCATTTCAGGAGTTCCCGGAGGGGTTGGCGATGTGGAACCGGATAGGAAAAGTTTTCATCGGCTGCCACCCGCATCTGGATTACACCAGCAGTGTCAGCGCCGATGCTTTCGCAGTGGGAGCTTTGGCGGCAAAGACATTTCTGCAGCGGAAGTGCAAAAAATTCATGTACCTCACCTACTCCGCAAGCAACAACATCAACGGCTGGAAAAAAACTCTCGATGATGCCGGGATACCCCCCGGTGACCGTTTCACCGTTTACACTAAACTTGATCTGGAACTCAACTTGAAAATCATTTCCGACACCCTGACCGCCCATCCGGAAATCGACTGCATTTTTGCCGACAGTGACATCATGGCGGCGGCAGTTCTGCGGGCGGCAGAACAGCTGGGGCGGAAAATCCCCGATGATCTTCAGGTCATCGGCGTGGATGACTCCATCATCTGCCAGATAACCTCCCCAAAACTCACCTCTATCTGGCAGCCGAAGATCGAACAGGGCGAAGCCGCCGCCGCGGCAATGCTCAAACTTTTGAAAACCAATACCGGCGAATCACTTGTTCTGCCGGTCAGACTCAATGACGGAAAAAGCATCAAACCTTTGGAGGATATATAATTTATGATAGAAAAAATTTATCTTGACGGCAATGATTGGGAGGCGGAATACTTCCTTTCAGAAAGAGAATATTATCAGTGGAAAGGGTGGCACCGCACCATCAAAAACATGATCCGCAACTGCGCCCAGAGTGCCGGATTTGTCCGTGGCGATGCCGCCCCCGGAGCTTTGACCGGAAGGGTGCCGGGTTGCGACCGGAGTTTTCTTCTGGAAAACGGCGAGTGCCGCGACCCCTATTTCGCCAGAAACCTTGAACATACGGAATACTCTGAAAAATACTCCTGGGCGTTCCGCAAACGCTTCACCGTGCCGGAAAACTGGCAGGGCAAAAGCATCGAATTGAGCTTCAAGGGTTTGGATTATTCCTGCTGGATTTTCATCAACAGCGAATGGCTGGGGCCCCACAAAGGCATGTTCATTCCGGAATCATACGATGTTACCAGATTTATCAAATACGGTGAAGAAAATATCGTGGCGGTGGTCTTTGATCCTGCGCCGAAAGGTGCGCCCAACCATTTCGATGATGAACCGGCGGACTTTGCCAAACTTCACCGTACTCAGATCGGCTTCGGCTGGGACTGGTCACGGGGCTTTGTCCCCACCGGCATCACCGACAGTGTGATCCTCACCGCTTACGATAAAGCATTTATCACCGAAGAGCAAATTCTCTTTGACGGGAAATCCGCCGCACTCAAGATCGCGGTGGAATCCAGAAGTGATTGTGAACTGCCGCTGGTCTGCAATTTGTCACCGGATAACTTTTCCGGCAAATCCACCGCCTTTGAGACCGTTCTGCAGCTCAGACACGGCGAAAACCATTTCACCTTTGACCTCCCCCTGCCCGATGATCTGAGACTCTGGTATCCGCTTGGTTACGGTGATCAACCCCTCTACACTCTGGAAATGATCATCGACGGTTCGGCAAAAACATTGCGCACCGGCTTCAAAACCGTCACCATGAGCCGGAATCCCGGTTCTCCCCGGGGTGCGGCAGACCTGACATACGTTTTCAACGGCAAAAAGGTTTTCGTGCGGGGAGTGAACTATGTACCGGCTGACCTGATGATGAGCAATGCCTCCGCCGCCGACTATGAACACCTTGCGGCAACAGCGGCAATGGCGGGGATCAACTACTTCCGCATCTGGGGCGGCGGGGTGCTGGAAAAGGATGCCTTTTTCGATGCCTGTGACCGTTACGGTATCATGGTGCATCAGGAGTTCTTCCACGCCTGCAGTAAAGCGCCTAAAGATGAGGAATTTATCGCCTTCAAAAAGGTGGAGGCGGCGGAGGTGATCAAACGCCTTTACAACCACCCCTGCCTCACATTGATTTGCGGCGGCAACGAGATGCAGTATTACGGAGAGATCCCCAACAGCCCGATCATCGAAAATTACCGGGCGATCGCCAGAGAGATGGTTCCGGGGATCCCCTTCCGCACCAGCAGTCCCGATCTTTCCCGTCCCGGTGAGCGCCACCACGGGCCGTGGAACTATCAGGAACACAGCTTCTGGAAAAACCACTTCCGCAACTTTGCCAGCGAAGTCGGCTGTAACGCCATGCCGGAATTTTCCTCCCTCAAGCGCTTCATTCCCGCCAGAGAGATCGAGTTGATGTACGGCCCGGCGCTGGAGTATCACTTCTGCCATCTGGAAAGTGAGTTTTACAGTCTGAAAAAACCGTTGAAGGTCTTTGAATACAACGGCATGAAGGAGTTCTGCGATGCCTCCATGTTCGCGCAAGCCGATGCCGCCCAGTGTATTTTTGAACATTACCGGCGGCTTTTCCCGGAGGCATCCGGATCTGTTTTCTGGCAGTACAACGAGCCGTGGCCGACCTGTTCATTCAGTATCATCGACTACTACGGCGTGCCGAAAAACGCCGTTTACACCATGAAACGCGCCAATGCCAAAATTCTGCTTTCGCTGGAAGATGACTCCTGGTGCTGCGGGGATAACCGTTTGCAGGGCAAATGGTTCATTACTGCGGATGAGGGATTTTCCGGAAAGGTGGAGATCCGGGCGGTAAGCTGTGCCGACGGCAAAGAGATCTTCCGCAAAGAGCTGGAAGGTACTTTCCCGGAAAATACCACGCTTCTGGCGGAAATCGATGAAGCTCTGCCAGATGGTATCGTTGCCGTATTCTTCTATCTTGACGGAGTTTGCACCAATGAGCGGCTCTACGGCGTACCGGACTTCAAAAGCGCCTTCACCCTGCCGGAAACGGAGCTGAAAGCAGAAAGAAAGGGCAATCACATCACCGTCACCAACTGCGGAAAGAGCGTGGCAGTCAATGTCAAAGTTGAGTTCCCCGGTCTGCCGGATAAGTCGGTGATTTTCAATGACAACTACTTTTCCATCGCTCCGGGGGAGAGCCGGGAAATCGCATTTACCGGAAGTTGCGGAACTTCAGAAATCCAAGTTTCCGCATGGAATTGCAAAAATCAATAAGTGGTACTATATTATATACAGGAGATGAAATCATGCTTAGGAACT
>JAZUPS010000291.1:0-10575 GCA_045605305.1 Victivallaceae bacterium | reverse complement strand
ATGCCGGAGAGAGCATCCAGTGGCAGGCTCCACAATTCAAAACTTTCAAGAAATTGAAAGCTCAATCCGGGAAATGGATCACTCCGCATGATTCTTCATGGCTGCTTTTCGCGTTCAAGGAACACCATCCATCCATGGAATATCATCCACGCGGATTCCCTGAATACCGTACCAACTGGATACGGGCGTCAAAGGGAGCCGTAATCAGTTACGGTGAAGTGGATTTCGGTAATAAATCACCCCGTTATCTGGAAATAGAATTGGCGGTTTCCGCAGAAAATGCCGGTGGTCAGGTGAAACTGTATGATATAACCGGAGATAATCAGCCGGATTCCGTGCTGGCAGAAACCGTGACCACTGATACCGGCGGCTGGCTCAAGTGGAAAACATACAAAGTTCCCATGAAAAAGGTGACCGGAAAGCGGCAGATCGTGATCCGCGTGGACGGAAAAAATTGCAATATCCGCTCCTGGAGAATTACGGAGTGAAATCAGGAATGGAAACTTCCGGCAATGTTAGCTTAAATACCACTTTGAGTTTTACAAAATTCCGGGATTGTCAGAAATGATTTTCAGGATATAAACTATGAAAAAGTTGAAATTTGATTTGTTAACTCAAACCGTTTCCTATGGAAATGAAAAAATCCATTTGATTCCGCCGCCGATACGCAAAGTTCACGGGGAACGCCACGAATTCATGCCGCTTTATGACGAAAAAGCCGCTGGCTGGAAAAGCGGCTGTCGGCTCTTGAGATTGCAGGCTTGTGAATGTACCTTGCCGGGGGCGTTGGTCCCCGGATCGGTCAAAGTGAAAATGTTTGACCGGTGGATGATGCCGGAACGGGATTTCCGGGTCAATGAAGAGTGGGGAACGGTCGGGCGAATGCCGGATGGAAACATCCTGCCGGAAGAGCAAGTTGCCATTTCCTACGCTTATTATCCATCGCGCATAGATACTTTATTCATCCGTAAAAACGGCTCGATTTCACTGAAAACCGGCAAAGAAGGCATGGCACATCCGGAAATCCCGGTGATCCCTGAAGGTTTTGAACGTCTGGCAAATATTTTCTGGCACGGCGATCCGGCAAAGTTGGATGATTCCTGTTTTTATCCAGTAACCGAAAGAGCGTTTCCGGATGATCTGTTTCTCGTTGAAAACAAACCGGAACGCACGCTGCAAAAGCTGCGTTCCGGAGAACCGGTCCGGATTCTGGCATGGGGCGACAGTGTCACTCAATGCAGTTATCTGCCGGAAAATTGCCGTTGGCAGGAACAGTTTTGCTGCAAACTCCGGCAGAAATTTCCGCAGGCACAATTTGAATTGTTGACCGAAGCGTGGGGTGGGCGCACCACCAGCAACTATTTTTCTGTACCGCCGGGTGAGGAACACAATTTTGAAGAGAAAGTCCTTGCCCTCAAACCGGATCTGATCATCTCGGAATTTGTCAATGATTGCGGTCTGCCGGAAGCTGAATTCCGTGCCAATTATCAGAAAATCAAAGCGGCATTTGATTATATCGGAGCCGAATGGATCATTATGACTCCCCATTATACAACCCCGGCATGGATGAAAATTGCCAACTCCCAAAATTGTGATGATGATCCCAGGGCATTGGTGAAATTTCTGCGTGAATTCAGTGTTGAGAATCACATCCCACTGGCAGATGCCGCCTGTTACTGGGAGAGATTGTACCGTCAGGGAATTCCATACGAAACTCTTTTCAGCAACGGGATAAATCATCCGCTGGAATATGGGTTATCATTCTTTGCCAAAGCATTGATGAAGTTGTTTGCATAATCTCTGGCTCTGCAATATAAATTGTTAATGTCCCAAATTTTGTGAAAAACATTTAGGACAATAACTATAAATTAAAGCTGTTTTATAAATCAAGTTGAGGTATGATTGTTATGAGAGTACTTATTGTTACCGATCTGGAAGGTGTTAATGGGGTTTTGAATTTTCCTGACTGGTGTACCCCCGAAGGACAACGTAATGAGGTCGGATGTCGCTTTTTGACCGAAGAAGTAAATGCTGCCGTAAAAGGATTTTTCAATGCCGGAGCTACTGAAGTCATAGTCGCTGACGGTCACGGCAGCGGAGGTTCCATCCGTGATGAAATCCTGGATCAACGTGCTGCTTTGCAACGGGGGGTCAAACTTTCCCCGATATACAACGATAATTGCGATGTCGCCGCTTTTATCGGTCAACATGCCAAAGCCGGCACCCCCAATGCCCATTTAGCACATACTCAAACCGAAGAAGCTGTAGATTTCCGCATCAACGGGCTTTCAGTCGGAGAATTCGGACAGCTGGCGTATGCTTTTTTTGAGCGTAATATTCCGGTGATTTTTGCATCGGGGGACTTGGCGTTGACTTACGAAGCAAGTGATTTGGTTACAGGGATTTACACTTCGGCAGTCAAAGAAGGTTTCAATGCTCCGCTGGATGCAGCTTGCCCGGCGGACGATGTGATGGAGTGCCAGAGTGCAGCATTGCATTATCCCAGAGAGCAAGTTTTGCTGGATATTGAAAACAAATGCTTTGCTGCACTGCAAACATACGCCGCCACCCCCGGAGCATTTGTCATCAAACCTTTGACAAAACCTTACCGGGCTGAGGCTGAATACCGGGCGAGCAGCACCAAATTAAGTCGTATATCAGGTCATTTGCCAGCCCGCAGGATAATTACATCTTACCACGACACTGTTGCCGGAGTGTTTTGCGAATTTTACGGCAAACTGGAATGGGGCAAGCCGGAAGGAGAACATTACAGATTGATAAAATGATCTGAACTTGTTTATAATTAAGTGCTGTTCCCGGTATGGATGATAAAAAAGTATCTGTACCGGGAGCTGTTCCGGATGCAGTTGATCCGTATTCACTTCATTGTGCCGTGATAAGGCAACTTCCGGTTCAACAGCCGGAGAAAGGTTTTCATTTCCCCGTATTGAACAGCAAACATAGGGGGTGTTTCCTGCGTTTCAGTAAAGATAATCCAGAAATACAGAATGGAGAAAAATATAATGGGTTGGATAGATTGGTTTTTTGTATTCATACCGTTGGCGATAGTCATCTATATCGGTGTGAGATGTCAGAAGTATACCACGAGTGTGGCAGACTTTATTTCCGCAAGCCGCGTCGGAGGACGCTATGTGATATCTGTGGCACAGGGAGAGGCCGGTATCGGTCTTGTTTCAGTGGTGGCCGCGCTGGAAGTTTACTATTCTTGCGGATTTTCATATTCATTCTGGAACAGTATCATGGTTCCGATGACATTGCTTTTCACTCTGACTGGTTTTTGTATTTACCGTTACCGCGAAACCAAGGCTTTGACTTTCGGTCAGTTCCTTGAAATGCGTTACAACCGTTCATTCCGTATTTTTGCAGCCATTCTGCAATCTTTGAGTGGTATTCTCAATTACGCGATCTTTCCCGCTGTCGGAGGCCGATTTTTTGTCTACTTTCTCGATCTGCCCCATCACTTTGAATTCCTCGGTATCACGTTCAATACTTTTGCCATTTGTATGGCAACTTTCCTTCTGCTCGCACTGGCTATCTGTATGCTCGGCGGTCAGGTGACTATCATGGTCACAGATTGTGTTCAGGGATTGTTGAGCTATCCTCTTTATCTTATCATCGTTGCTTATTTCGTTTTCCGTTTCAGCTGGGACGCCGAAGTAGTTCCCACTATGGTCAACCGCGTAAAAGGAGAAAGTTTCCTCAGCCCGTACGATATTGGAAATATGAGAACATTTAACGTTTTCTATGTGCTTGTAGGTATTTTTTCCGCAGTTATCAACCGCCTTGGTACTGGCGGTGGTATCGGTTATTCCGGTGCTGCACGCAACGCTCACGAACAGAAAATGGGTGGTCTGCTCGGCACATGGAGAGGCGGATTCTCCGGTATGATGTATATCCTTATCGGTGTTGCCGGCATCACCTATCTCAATCACTATGATTTCGCCCCTGAAGCTAAAGCGATCCGTACACAAGTGGCTGTCAAGGTCGTCGACGATGTGATGAGTGATGCAAAATATGCCCCGATCAAAGAAAACCTCAAAGGCAGTTTCTCCACCATT
Organism: Victivallaceae bacterium; assembly: GCA_045605305.1. Classification (GTDB taxonomy): domain Bacteria; phylum Verrucomicrobiota; class Lentisphaeria; order Victivallales; family Victivallaceae; genus UBA1784. The sequence continues at coordinate 6,496 of JAZUPS010000291.1, read as the reverse complement.
CCGGAATTGACCAAAGAAAAGTTTGAAACCACAAAACTTTCACAGAAAAAGAATTTGGAAACTCCTTACGCTGACATGGTCAGAGAACATGTGAAGAGTGTCGAACCTGATTCAGCTGTGACCCAGAAATTTTCCACGATTTTCCGTCAGATGCTTTTGCCGGTCACCATGCGAGAAATGCTTCCTGTTGGTATAACCGGCATTTTCTGTGCGATCATGATCTTCCTGCTCGTTTCAACCGATACCACTTACATGCACAGCTGGGGGACGATCCTCATGCAAGATTTGCTTATGCCCATAACCGGCAAAAAATTTGAACCAAAAACACACTTGTGGATTCTCCGCGGATTTATCGCACTGGTGTGTCTGATCGCATTTCTATTTTCATTCTACTTTGCACAGATCGACTATATCATCATGTTCTTCCAGATCACAGGTGCAATCTGGCTTGGCGGCGGCGGAGCAGTTTGTCTTTTTGGACTTTACACCCGTTGGGGTACTGCCGCAGGTGCTTTTGCAGGATTGGGCAGTGGTTCATTTCTTGCTGTCAGCGGATTTTTGCTCCAGAACAACTGGGCTGAAAAGGTCTATCCCTTTTTGAACCGTATCGGCTGGGCTGAACCTATCGGCAATTTCCTTTCCGCTGTGTCCAGGCCGTTAAATCCCTATGTTGTATGGGAAATGACTCCGGAAAAATTTCCTGTCAACTCGCAGGAGATCCTCTTTATTGCCATGCTGTCAAGTGTGCTGTTCTATATAGTTGTTTCTCTTATCACCTATCGTAAGCCATTTAATCTTGACCGAATGCTCCATCGCGGCAAATACGCTCTGGACAGCAAACCAGTGGAAAAAGTCTCTTTCAGTTTCAAAACTATGTATCAGAAATTTATTGGGATCACTCCAGAATACACCAAGGGAGACAAAATTCTTGCATGGTCGGTATTTCTCTGGAGTTTTGGTTATTCTTTCTGTGCATTGTTCCTCTTTACGGTGATATGCAACGCGATTTCCCCATGGAGTACAGAAGCCTGGAGCCGTTATTTCCTCATTGCCCAGGTGATCGTACCGGCAATCATTGGTATTGTATCTACATTGTGGTTTGGTATTTGCGGAACAAAGGATTTGAAACGTCTGTTCCACGACCTCGCCAATAAAAAAGACAATCACCTTGACAATGGTGAAGTTTCCGGAAGCATGTCTTTGGCCGATAAAGCAGCTCTCGAAGCTGTTGATGCTGCGGAAGACAGCGTGGATAACGCAGAAAAATGAGGTTTATCGACGGTTTGTAACAGAAATACGCAGAACCCAGAAAGACAGATTTGATCATTTGGGAATTTGTCAATGATTGCGGTCTGCCGGAAGCAGAATTCCGGGCCAATTATCAGAAAATCAAAGCGGCATTTGACCGTATCGGAGCTGAATGGATCATTATGACTCCACATTATACAACCCCGGCATTGATGAAGATCGCCAACTCCCAAAATTGTGATGATGACCCCAGGGCATTGGTGAAATTTCTGCGTGAATTCAGTGTTGAGAATCACATCCCACTGGCGGATGCCGCCTGTTACTGGGGAAGATTATACCGTCATGGGATTGTATACGAAACGCTTTTCAGCAACGGAATAAATCATCCGTTGGAATATGGTTTGTCCATTTTTGCTGAAGCATTGATGAAGTTGTTTTCGTGATTTCCGATAATATCATACTGTCTATCAAGACAGTTTTTACCCTGACATCAAAAATACAAGGATTGCAAAAATGAAAGATTTCATTGCAAAATTCAGTTCTCCGGATACCCGATACCGGGGAATGCCTTTCTGGGCGTGGAATGCCGAATTGGACGAGGACGAACTGGTCAGACAGATCAACTTCTTTCACAAAATGGGCCTCGGCGGATTTTTCATGCACGCCCGGGTCGGTCTGAATACCGAATACCTCGGAGAAAAGTGGTTCTCCTGCATCCGCACTTGCATCCAAGAGGCGGAAAAACTCGGGATGCACCCATTTTTGTACGATGAGGACCGCTGGCCCTCCGGCGCGGCAGGAAGTATCGTTACCCGCAATGACTCTTTTAAAATGAAAGAATTGCGCTGTCAGACGGTCAATAGCGGCGACTCTTTATCCGGAAATACGCTGGCTCTTTTTGCCGCGGTCATTGATCCGGAAAAACGCTTCTGCAGCAATTACCGGAGAATCAATGCCGCCGGAGAGGTAAAAAACGGCGAAACCATGCTAAATATCTACTGGCAGAATCAACCCCGTTCCGACTGGTTCAACGGGGAAAGTTATCTGGATACCATGAATCCAGAAGCCGTCCGGGCATTCATTGATTCCACCCATGAAAAGTACCGACAGCAAATCGGAGAAAAATTCGGTTCAGTCGTGCCGGGGATATTCACCGATGAGCCATGCTATCTGCACTTTGTCGAAATGGCTTTGCCCTGGACTCCTGCACTGCCGGAAAAGTTTGCCGCCAAATGGCAGCGGGATCTGATCGGCATCCTGCCTGAACTTTTCTTTAATATTCCTGAAAAAGTCAGTTTGGCAAAATGGCAATTTTTTAATACTGTCACAGAACTTTTTGTCAATAGTTACAGTCGGACTATCGGACAATGGTGCGAAAAATATAATCTGAAATTAACCGGACATGTCCTCGGAGAAGACAGTTTGACCTCTCAAACTGCCGGAGTGGGGGCAGCTATGCGCTTCTACGAATTCATGCAAATACCGGGCATCGATCTGCTGACCGAGGTGTGGAATGTGTTTACCACCACCAAACAGTGCACTTCCGCAGCCCGGCAATTCGGCAAAACTGAACGTTTGAGCGAACTTTACGGCTGTACCGGATGGGATTTCCCCTTGGCAGGCCACAAAGCTCTGGGCGACTGGCAATATGCTTTGGGAATCAATCTGCGCTGTCAGCATCTGGCATTTTATTCCATGGCAGGCGAAGCCAAACGGGATTATCCGGCAAGCATCTCCTATCAATCGCCGTGGGCGGAAAAATACCGGTATGTGGAAGATTACTTCGCCCGTATCGGCACTGCCCTCAAAGGTGCAGAGGAGATCCGGGATTTGCTGGTCATCCACCCCATCGAATCCTATTGGAGCCAATATCTGCCATTCCCGGAGGTCATCCCGGAAAAACGCCCCGCTTACGATAAGGCCTTTGAATCGCTTACCAGAGAATTGCTCTCGGAAAATCTGGACTTTGACTACGGTGATGAAGAGATCATTTCCCGTATTTTCTCGGTAAAAGATAATATTCTCCACGTGGGTAAAGCGGCATACAAAGCGGTACTGATCCCGGAATTGCTCACCATCCGCAGCAGCACTTTGGAATTGCTCAAAACTTTTGCCATTTCCGGCGGCAAAGTCTGTTATCTCGGTGCGATCCCGCAATATGTCGATGCCGTGAATTCCAAAATGGCGCAACAGGTGTATACGGAATTTTTTGAAGCGGTAACTCCGCAAAACTTCATCGACCGCCTCACGCCGTCAGCAAGGATATTCTCCATGACTACCCCCGACGGCAAAGAGGCACGGCCATTGTTGAGTTTTTTCGGCAAAAAAGATGATTTTCATGTTCTTTTTATCAACAATTTCGGCAAGGAATTTTCTGATGAGATGTTAGATGAAAAACGGATCCATGAGCGCAATGAAGCGTTGCCGCATGTCAATATTTCATTAAAGATGCCATTTTCCGGTAATGTTTACGAATTCAATGCGGTAAATGGCACGATCCACCAGGTCGATGCGGTTTATCTGGACGAAAAATACCGTTTTACCACCGGTTTTGCTCCCCGGGAGTCTCATTTGTATATCATTACAGAAAATCTGCCGCAGAATATTCTGCATCCCGTTCCGCTTCAGCCGCAGAACGCAGTCGCACAATTGCCCGACTGCGCATGGGATATCGCCATTGATGAACCCAATGTGCTGCTGCTCGACCACGCCGACATCTTTGTCAACGGCAAAAAAGAGTTCACTAACGCCTTTATACTGCCTGCCGATGCCCTTTTGCGCAAACGGCTCAACGGCAATGCCAGAGGTGAAGCGATGTTGCAACCGTGGTTGCTCAAAAAATTGAAACGTTCCGAACCGGAAACGCTCGATCTGCGTCTGGAATATGCGTTCCGTATGGATTTCATCCCGGGAAATATCCTGCTGGCACTGGAAGAACCGGAAAAGTGCCGCATTTCCATCAACGGTGTCCCGCTGAAATCCTGTCCGGGATCGTGGTGGGTCGATCGTGCCATCCGCACGCTGGAGATCCCCCTTGATCTCCTCCGTAAAGGAGTGAACCGCCTTGCCGTAGAAATGCCATTTTCCACGGAATCATCCGGATTGGAAAACCTCTTTATCCTGGGCAGATTCGGGGTAAAAGATGACGTTATCATTCCGCTGCCGGAAACGCTGGATTGCGGCAATTGGTGTACGCAAGGCTTCCCGGAATATTCCGGAATGATAACTTACAGTACCGATTTGCCGGTTTTGCCGGAAAATGAAAAACTTTTTCTGCAAATCCCGCACTGGAAAGGTTCATTGATGGAAATTTCCGTAAATGATCATACTCCGCAGATCTGCGCCTGGCCTCCGGAATATATCCCGCTGCCCGATGATCTCAAACGGGACGGCAGCGACCGTCTGAAGATCAAAGTGTACAGCCACCGGCGCAACTCATTCGGCCCGTTTTATCTGAAAGACAAGTGGGTCCCGTGGCTCGGTTCCAAAAGTTTCAACAGATACGAAACCGGAGGGGTAAAGCAGTTGGTGGAGTGCGGATTGCTTTCTGCACCGGTGATAAAAAGTACCTCTCCGACGGTTTGTGACAGAAATTCATAATGATTTTTGTCTGTCCTGTCGGCTTGCCCGCGCGCAGGCGATTCTTTTTGCAGGGGGTGCTCACGCCGCCCCCCAGCACCCCATCTGCGCCCTTTTTGCTTTGCCTCACGGGTAATTTCACGCTTTGCTTGCGGCGCGCACTCAGTTACATACATAGTATGCTCCTTCGTTTGCTTCTTGCAAAACGTGATCTTACCGCGTGATGCTTTGCAAAATGCCCGCTTGATGTTTTTCCGTTATGCCGGTCAGCTGATTCCGATCAGTGCCACTTGCGTTGCCGTGACGTTAATTGATTAACGCCACATCCAGATAACCGTGAACCTTATGGTAGTCACGCCAGATATTGTTTACATTGAGTGCATTGAATTTTTCCCGAATTACCTTGGCAAAAGTCATTGCTGCCGACTTTGCCGTTTGAGCTATCAAATTATTGCTGTTGCAGTATGTCACATATGCAGTCTGCAATTCAAAAGTCGACACATCCTTTCCCGGAGCAGTGACAACACATTCCTCAATGAAGTTATTAACGCTGTTGGACTCAAAGAGCAAGCGGTCTGCATCTTTCTGTAAGCTCTCCGGGAGTTTGATGCTTTTGCTGTCTGCGATGTCCGCCAATGCCTTCTGTGCGCCATTTATCAGCCAGTTGAGAATGCCTTTGCCTTCATCACGGACAAGTATCTTTGCAAAATCAGCAATTTTTTTCTTCACGGACGGATTTTCAAACTTTACCAGAAGCAAACGCCTGCGCCACGCCTCTTCATCACCATCCAACCGGACACGGAGTCGATTGTTGGAAGTAATCAGAATATTAAAAACACCCATCAGCGATGCTCTGGTATTACCGCCTTTGAATTCTGCTTCAATGAAGTCACATCCAGTGAGTCTTTTCAAAGCTTCAGCTCCACGAATATTTTCGGGAGGAATTCTGGAATGAGATAACTCCGGGGGAGTATAACCGGCTTTTGCTTCTGCTTGTTGAAAAGGCTGTCGTTTGGTGAAGTGCACCCCAAAAGTTGGACATAACTTTTGAGGTGTACTTCAAAATCCTGCCGCCTTTTTTGCGTTTCAGGGGGCGTGCCGCGGCGATTGGCGGTCAGGATAGGTAAACGGTTGGTTTGCAGCTTTCTCTTTGCCGTGTTTTGAGATGACGGCTTTCCGTTCAAAGCGAAAATCAGAACCATTTTAGTGAATTTTCCGAAGGGCATATTATGGTGGAGTATTTCTATTTGTTTCGGAATGCACAACCTAACTATTTGTATTTACCATCAATGAGTAACAACTTATTTTTTATCTCTGTTTGGAAAGGACTTTTGGTCTAAAAAGTTAAGGTCGGTTTTTAGAGAATGGGGAAAAATAGAGAATTCTCTGTTTTTTCGCCGTGTGCTTCTGTAACATCTTTATCTCTAACGCTTAACAAATAATTCTTTCATAAACGACCGCCGACCTTACCAAACAGAGGATTTGCTGCAACTTTATTCAAAACACACCGATTTAGAGAGAATTTGGCGTTCTCTATTTGTTCTCTGTTGGGGCAATGATTTGCTGTAAATGCCTGTGGTTCTCTGGGTAAAATCAAGATACAAAAAAATCCAGTCATAAATGAATGGATTGCAGGTCATAATATAGTGCGGATAGCGTTGTATTGCAA
>JAZUPS010000290.1:0-7359 GCA_045605305.1 Victivallaceae bacterium | reverse complement strand
AGATTGGTCTGTGCGAGTTGGAACGCTTCGAATCCTGGAACCTGCCCAACCGTATCCGCAATGGTAAGATGCTGATCGCCCAGCTCAAAGAAGTCGGATCGTAGCCATGTCGTTCTGTGAGCCAAGGAGTTGTGTTCTTCTCTTGTCTTCCTAAGACCGCTTGGCCTCCGACTTAGATTGGTCTGTGCGAGTTGGAACGCTTCGAATCCTGGAACCTGCCCAACCGTATCCGCAATGGTAAGATGCTGATCGCCCAGCTCAAAGATCATCCGTTGATCAAATACTGCCCGGTTGATACCGAAGAGCGTCAGAACTCCTTCTGGTGGGCTCCCTTCGTGCTGGATACCGACAAACTGACCGTTTCCACGGCCGACTTCATCAAAGCTGTCGCCGCGGAAGGCGTGCCGGTTTACAGCGTTCTCTGGCCGGAAATGTACAAGGAACAGGCCTACACCGACCGTAACGGTTTCGGTACTGCCAAATATCCTTTCAACGATCCCAAAGCCCGTCAGATCGATTACTCCAAGTTCAACTGCAAAATGGCGAACTGGATGACCGACCGCACCATCAGCTTCTTCACCCACCCGGTTTACACTGAAGAGCATACCCAGGCGATGATCGATGCCTTCAAGAAAGTTGCTGCTGCTTACATGAAATAATAATTTGAGGTCAATGATGAAAAAAGTCAAATATGCGATCATCGGTTTCGGCGGCATCGCTGAAAACCGTATTGCCAAAGAGGGTTTCGGTTGCGACACTTCCCGTTTCAACGGTCTGCCCAATGCGGAACTGGTCGGCGCTACCGACATGAATCCCGCCCGTGAAAGTGCTGCCAAAGCTCTCAACCTGAAATGGTACAAATCCATGGATGAGATCTTTGCCGATCCGGAAATCGATGCGGTCTACATCGCCACCAACAACATGAGCCATGCCCCCATCGCGATCAAAGCAATGAATGCCGGGAAACATGTCATGAGCGAAAAACCCCTCGCCACCAGCGTGGCGGATGGTTCTGCCATGGTTAAACTTGCGGCGAAAAAGCACCTCAGTCTGACCATTGACCACATGATGGTCTACAATGCTTTCAACCAGTTGGCACGCAAATACGTTGCCAACGGCAAGCTCGGCAACATCAGTGACAGCTGCTTCCACATGGAGTTCCTGTTCGGTGCCACTCCGGAAGAAGCCGCTTCCTGGCGCTGCAACAACATCGATGAAATGGGCGGTCCCATCGGCGACGTGGCATCCCACTGCATTTACATGGCTGAGTTCATGTTTGACAGCAAGATCAAGCAGGTTCAGGCGGTCTATCTGCCCAAAACCATGCCGATCAAAGCTGAAGACGGGGCCTACATCCGCTTCACTCTGGAAAATGGTCAGACCGGTTCCTTCAAAGTCGCTTTCTGTGAAAACCGCGGCGGTCTGGTCGGCACTCTTTCCAACCTCGGTTATGAGATCTACGGTGATGCTGCTGTCCTGCGCGGATTCGGAACCATGTTCCAGCTTTCCGGAACCAGTGATGAGCCTTACGCCATCCGTCTGGAACTGGAAAGCACCGACGGCATCAAACCGCTGCGTCCCCGCAAGTTCCCCAACATCTATCAGCAGATCATCATGCACCACGCCCAGTCTGTCATCGACGGCAAACCCTTGAATGCCGATGACGGGCTGCGCAATTTGCGTGCCTGTTTTGCCATTCACAAGTCTGCCCGCAACGGCGGCAAGGCTTATATGGTGAAATAAGCAAAAACGGTTCATTCCAACGCGGAACGGGATCATTCCCGTTCCGCGCAATTTTTATCTGTTTTGAGAACTTTTGCGATTGCACTTACTTAACATGAAAAAGATAAATTTCACCACCTCGCCGATGGTATGCAGCAGTTCCATAGATATAGAGTTGAATGATGAAGGAAAAATAACCTTCGTCCGCTTCAATGGGGGCTGCCCCGGGTCACTGTCTGCAGTATCAGCACTGGTCAAAGGCAAAACTCCCAAAGAAGTACACGCCCTGCTTGCCGGAATACGCTGCGGGAACAAAAGCACCAGCTGTCCGGATCAGTTGGCAAAAGCATTGAAAAAACTTTTCTGAAGAACTCTGAAAAATCAGCTTTGACAAGATCAAAGCCGGTATTTCCGGATTTTGGACTTCGGTCAGTAGTTTCGGGATGCACCTCTCAAAAAAAAATCGATAAATATTCAGATTTTCACTTGCGGATTTTTATGGTTGGATTATATTACAGCATTGACTTGCAAACCAACTTTTTACCGGAGTGAAAAATGTTATATTATCTTTCTGAATTCAGCAATTCTTTCGGCCCGCTGCGTCTTTTTGAATACATCACCTTCCGTGCCGGAGGAGCCGCTGCCATGGCATTTCTGATCGTTGCCATATTCGGCAAAAAATTTGCGGCAATGCTGAGAAATTTCAACATCAGAGCGGCAGACCGTTACAAAGATATCCTGCCCGAAGAGATGCTGGATAAAAGCAAAGCCAAAACTCCCTGCATGGGAGGGATCCTGCTGATCGGAGCGGTTTTGATCTCCACACTCTTATGGAGCAGATGGAATGCCAGCAACGGCATTTCATGGATTTTGATGGGCGGCACACTGCTCTTTGCTCTGATCGGTTTTCTGGATGACTTTTTGAAAGTTTTCCGTCAGCGGCGGGATGGTTTGCCGGGCAAACTTAAACTGCTGGGACAATTCATCGCCGGCAGTCTGGTGGTCTGGCTCTTCTGGCGTTCTCCTGATCTCAACCCGATCATGCGCAGTTTTGTCGTTCCCTTTATCAAACAGCCCTTTGACTTCGGGGCATGGTGGTGGATTTTGCCGGTATTTTCAGTGGCAATCATCATCGTAGGTTCAGCAAATGCCGTCAACCTGACCGACGGAAAGGATGGTCTGGCGGCGGGGTGTACGATTTTCTGTTCGCTTTCCTATGCCGTTTTCACCTACCTGATGGGACACAAGATTTTTGCCGACTACCTTGATCTTCCTTATATCAACGGTATAGAAGAGGCGGTGGTATTTGCGGCGGCGATCGGCGGCGGATGTGTGGGATTTCTCTGGCACAACTGTCATCCGGCGGCAATGTTCATGGGAGATACCGGCAGTCTGGCTCTGGGGGGAGCTATCGGTATGCTGGCGGTGCTTTCCCGGCAAGAACTTCTGCTGGCGCTGATCGGCGGAGTGTATGTGATGGAGATCGTTTCGGTAATGATCCAGGTATCATCCAATAAACTTTTCAAGCGGAAGGTTTTCTACTGCACACCGATCCACCATCACTTTGAACACTTCGGGTGGACGGAAACGCAAATCGTTGTCCGCTTCTGGATACTTTCCGGAATATTTGCGCTGATGGCACTGGCAACTTTGAAACTGCGCTGACAGGAGGAATTTCATCATGGCATTGGCAAAAGGATTATCCTGTTTTGATCCGGCACCGGGCAGAAAAGAGGGAAAGATATATTATTTTGTTCCGGAAGAGGTGGATCTGACCAAACCGGCTCCGCTGTTTCTTTTCATGCACGGCGGCGACGGCAGCTCCCCTGATACCGCCCCGTACAACACCTATTTGAATCCGGAAAACGGTTGCCTGCATCCCCATATCGACCATATTCCTTTTATCACCGCCGCCGCCAGCGCCCCGCCGGAAATCGACGGCAAACGCTGGAACCGGAAAGCGGCAGTCAAAGCGATCGATGATATTATCGCCGATGCCTCATCCAGAGCGCTGATCGACAGAGACAGGATCATTATCGGCGGTCACTCCATGGGCGGCTTCGGTGCTTACCATCTGGGGCAGATCTTTGCCGACCGGGCAGCCGGAGTGTGGTTGAGTGCAGGAGCGTGGCAAATATCGGATTTCCGCTCTTTTTACGGGACAGATGTGTATATTCTCCACGGCAAGTACGATTGTGCCGCCAGTTATAAAGAGTTTCACAAAGAGCCGCGCCACCATGACTGGTGCGGAGTATCTTTCGGCAGAGCGGCACGGGATTTGATGGTGCGTGACGGAGTGAAACATGTGTATGATGAACATGATGCCGGTCACGGATTGCGCTGGGAAGCGGCACAGCTGGCGCTCCGCCGTTTTCTGAAATGGGCGGAAAGCTGCCGCCGTAATCCTTATGCGGCAAAGTCGGCATTGATCACGCCCCGCGGATCGGCAGATCCGGAACTTCAGGATGCTCCCCGCGCCCGCTATCTGGAACTGCTGGAAGCGGGTGATGGAAAGATTTCCTATGACAAAATCCGCCTGACCGGACCGAATATTGCCTGGACGGTGGATGATTTCTGTCAACAGGATTACGAACTGGAAAAAATAGAACTTCCCGGTTCCCGGATCATTGCAGAAAACTGCGGCAACAACCATTGGCAGGTGTCGGTGGAAAATGTCCGGCGATTTGCGATATATCTTGCTCCGGAAATGGGAGATTTGACAAAAGATTTCACCGTTGACTGCGGAAATGCCGGGACTTTCACGCTCCAGGCGCAATCGGTGGAAAATGATCCGGATTATTCTGCCCGCATCGTGATCGGATTGAAGTGATCTGTTCCGCAGAGACAAAATATCCACCGGCAACAGAAAAAGCGTATTTGGTCTATCGGCAGATGCAGCTGATTACCTTCTTATACCGTGCAGCAGCTTCGTATGAGGCAGCAAGCGGCAGCGGATATTCAATTTATGCGGCAGATGTACTTTTTTGCCGGCAATGGAATTGAGCAAATCCTGAATCAGTGCCTTCTGCGGTTCTGCCAGACGTAAAAATCCTTCCCGTATTTCCGCCGGGTCAATGGGGTTATTTACCCAATATTCCACATTTTCCGCCACACTTTCAGCGGTATCTTCTGCATAGCGGGCTGCAAATTCCGGCAAAAGCGTATCCCGCCCGCCCAGATTCCGGGTGTTGACCACCGGCACTCCGCAAAGGGTATACTCTCCACAGGAGAACATCGCCCCTTCTACTGCCGACAGAGCCAATCCGCAGGCGGCTTCACCGATCTTTCTGCCGATAAAAAATGAAGGAACTTTCTGACTCCATACGGCATTCGGAAAGTTAGTGATCATCTTTTGGAAATACTCTCTTTCTTTCTCGGAATAACTGCCGATCAAATGCAGATTTTGGACTTTCAAGGCTAATTCATGCCGTTTGAATGGTGTGATCCGGGCAATGTAAAGGGCATCAAATTTCCTTTTTCCCCGCTTTGCCAACGGGTAACGCGCGGGGTCGAGAAAGGCATTATGGTTCGCCAAATAGACTTCGTTGAACTCTTTGATTATGTCAACTTCTTTGGGTGCATTGGCAAAAATGATGAACCGCGCTTCGGGAAAAATGTTTTTGGCTTCGGCAAGGCGTGTTTTCAGCTCGTTTGCCACTTCCGGGAGTTCCGCGGACCACCCCAACTGCAAAAGCATGATAAATTTTTCCCCTTGCGGTATCGCCTTTTGAAACGCGGGTAAATTCCGCAAGAAATCCATTTCAAATGCCGCAATGATCTTGGGAGAATGATTCAATATATAGCAGGGTAAATAATCAAAAAACTTCATTTTATCTGCCCCACTCCCGGTCTTTGATCAAATTTTGTGTACGTTTTTTGGCGTTTGCAGCAATGTTTCCGGCAAAGATTGATATGCAGTTGTTGGTAAATCTGCCGTTGACCGTATGAAGCAATACAGAGGGGCAATCAACCATCAGCAAACCTTTCTTCTGATCAATGACCGCTCCGCAAAAGTTCTTGACTTCCACCTTGCGCCAGAAAATATTTTTATGTTCCGGCATATAAAAAACCGCATTAAGATTTTCGCTGGCACCGGCAGGGGTATTATCGATTTTCCAGTTCAAAGGATTGATGTTGTAAGTGTCAGCGGGCATAACGGGCATTTTTTCATTATTTATGCAACTTGTCCAAGTGATGATCACGCCGTAATCCTCAGCATTTTCAGCGGCTTTCAACTCCTGCCAGTAAAAATCATCTGCGATCTCCTCTGCGGTTTTCGGCTGCATATCCGGCAAATATGCGGCAATAAAACCGTTTTTCACGGTCATGCCGCCGACATTCTGCATTGCTGCATAGAGCAAATCCGCGGCTTTTCCTTCTGCAAGCAGAATAAATGGATGACCGGACTGGTGAAAATTATCCAGAAAATATTCCAGTGCCTCAGAGACATTTTCCACATCCGGATTCGCTATTTCCGGAGCAAAAACTCTCACCCCGCGTCCGAAAACATCATTGGTATGGGTCTTTGTCCAGTTGAATTGGATATCGTGGGTATCCCCGTAACCTGCCGGAGCTTTGCCGATATAAAAAAGATCAAATTTGGAATAATACTGCGGGATGTCGTTCTCCCGTATCAGCCAGTTGCTCCCGAGATCATACGGCGAAGTGCAGCCGGAAAAACATACCGCGACCACCGCCATTATCAAAATTGCCTGAAAAACTTTTCTCATCTTTTCCTCCAAATCCTGTTGACAAAAATCCGGAAAATAAATAACGGATTTCCAATTATATAACGATTAAATAATCTCACCGGTTCACAATAAAGCCGGAAACACCACTCGATATTCATCTTGCGCATCCACAACGGTGCCCGGGGGATGCGTTCTGAAACAAAGTCCAGCAAGCCCCCTACCCCGATCGCCGTACAGCCGGGAAAGTCCTGCAAATGCTCATTGATCCACATTTCCTGTTTGGGTACACCCATTGCCACCAGAACAATATCCGGATGCACTTCTTTAAGCTCGGCAAAAACCTCTTCTTCACTTTTTTCTTTGAAAAATCCATCGGCACAGCCCGCAAATTCAGCTTTTCCATTCAGTGCCTGTGCTTTTTTCAGCGCCGTGGCAGCCACACCGGGAGCGCCGCCCAAAAGGTAAATACGGTAAGGCTTTTGAGCAAGCAAAGGAAACATATCCGTACCATTGACATTCTCTTCCACCTTGTACCCCAGCATCTTTGCCCCGATCTTCGCGCCGATGCCGTCTGCAAAAACTGCGGAACAACTGTTGAGAACCTTTTTATATTCTGCATTTTTATAAGCGATATTCAAACAATGGGCGTTGATAAATGCCGCATGGTGATTTTGTTTGCTCTGCACAAGTTGATCAATTTGCATAAGTGCTTCTGTCATAGTGCCGCGGAAGAATGATATGCCGAAAACCACCGCTTGTTTGCGCTTAAAAGTTTCAATCAGCCCGAGAGCAGTATTCCGCCAACTGAACCGTGAAGATCTTTCCATGCCCTTTTGTATCAACTCTTTTTGATAATCAGGATTTTCCAGAATTTTCTGCATGGCAGATGCTATTTCCTGCGGCGATGATGGAGAAAACAGTTCAGCAGCCCCCTGCCCCAGTTCCC
>JAZUPS010000289.1:0-2100 GCA_045605305.1 Victivallaceae bacterium | reverse complement strand
CTGTGGTCCGGTTGTATAGGTCGGTTTGAACGGCTTTCAATTGTTTGTTGTCCGCCCAGTTGGAAACATTGAATTTGAAGTTGACCTTCTCTGCCAGCGCGGTGGCTTCAGCGATGCGTTCCTTGAATCTTTTCCAATCGTTATCAATGTTTTTACGGCGGATTTTGAGTTTTTCAAGCGCGATCATCTTTTCATAGTATTCGATTTTGTTGCGCTCTTTGATGGCGTTGGCAAGTTTGAGATCTTTTTTATACTCTCTTTCCTGCCGGTCAAGTGATTTCTTGAACCAGTTGAGGTTGTCAAAATTGCTGCGCAGAGTATTGAGATCTTTGTAATACAAACCCGGTTTGGCAACGAGGAACTTCACTCTGCCGCGGTAAAAGAGACCGCAGAGGGCGTAGATGTCGTGACTTTCAATATTTGTGTATTTGCCGTCTGACCATTTGGCATTTGAAGCGTGGATATATTTGCCGATTTTTTCATAGCGTTTGGTTTTATTCATGTAACCTGCGGGCGGGAGAATGTTGATATAATCCTCATATTTGTTATGTCCGGCTCCGCTCAAAAGAGGCACACTGAGCCACTTCCAGTCGCCGTCATCATTCTTTTCTCCGCCGGTGAGCAGTGCGAAAATAAACCATGTGCTGGAATTCTTTTTCCAGGTGCGGAAAAACAACGGGATGATACCGGCTTTACCGGTGGTGTAGTATTCAAACTTTTTATCCTTGATGTACTCCTCGATATAATCGTCGATGTAGAGCCGAAGCAAGGTGTCATTATTGATGAATTCCGGGACTTGAGCTTGGGGATCGAGAGCTTTCAATGCAGCGTTGACTTTGGGTAGCTGCTGGGCGAATTTGCCGGGAACCGCAGATTTGAGCTTGCGGATTTTGGAGACCGTATCATCAACTTTGATGAGGGTATTTTCCTCCTTGCCGGAAAGCAGCGGAAGCATGAAGAAATCTTTTTCGGATTTGGTTCCGTTGATAACCGCATTGAAAGTGGAGTTATTCTGCCATTTGTAACTGGCGAACCATTTGCCAATGACGGAGACATCGGTTTTTCTTGGGGATTTTTCGACATCAGCTAAAAGACCGAGGAGGTTCCAGCTGTAAGAGTTTTTGTACGGAGTCCGGTGGAGGTAAAAGAGCGGGAAAAATCCGCCATAGGTGGATTCATATTGAGTCAGGGTCTTTTCCATTTCCTTGCGTAAGGCGGTGAGTTCCTGATGATTTTTCGGCATTGGACGACCGGATTTCCAAACTTGATATTTGAGATAATCGTTCTTAAACGGTTGGTAGCTGTTGTAAAGGGAATCCCACTCTTTTTCATCAAGACGGCGGTTGGTGCCGTAGTAACCGAGGAGAAATTCGGTAAAATCGCTTGACGAGGAACGCAAATATTCTCTTTTATAATCAAAGCCGAGTTTGCGGTAATCGCGGTTCATGATGAAAAACGGGGTGTAGTAGCACCAGAATTCATCTTTCAGACGGTTCTGCCAGGTGAGCGGAATGAAACCGAAGCCGTTTTTCGTCCAGCGGAAGTTGGCAACCCAGCCATCCTTAGCAGCAGGGTTCCAGCTGGAAAGCGGAAACAGTATGGAGTAATCATCTCCCTCCTGATTATAAAAGGGGCGGATCGCCATGCCGTAGGGATCCCAGTCGATCATCGGCCACAGTACCGAAAAATAGTTGTTGTTGCGGAAATAAAAGGGCCAGATATTGACCAGTGTGTCATTGATACCGGCGACTTCAGTTTTGTTGGCGCGGTGGGGGACGGACATCTGCTCCATCTTCTGGAATTTTTCTGATCGGGTCCGGAAACTTTTCGGCGCTGAATAGGTGTCAAGGACTCCGCCGGACATCCGGAACGCGCGTTCACTTGAGGCACAGCCGCAAATAAACAGGGCTGCCAATACCGGTAAGATAGCTTTTTTCATGAAAAATCCTCCATAGCTTATCGTTATTCTAATATAACTCTGCTATGGAGGATTGTCAAATCAATGCAAATGGGAAATCATATTTGTGAACGGATGGCGAGACGCTCCAGAAAGAGGTCGAGCACGATAAGTTCCCAGAGAATGTAACTGTAATCGGCTTC
>JAZUPS010000288.1:0-5002 GCA_045605305.1 Victivallaceae bacterium | reverse complement strand
ATACAGATATACAAGTTGTTTTGGGGATCATCCGTTTTGATTACCCCGAGAGCATTGACCACGATCCCATCCGGCGGACGGTAAAAGGATATCCATTCAACATTGCCAACAGTCTTGACAGGAGTATTGACTTTATCGGTATAAATTCCCAGCGTCGGAATATCTTTTTTTTCAGCAACTCCGATATAGGCCAGCAGATATTTGAACATGGTCGCGGATTGCCCCGACACACGTTTGGGGTCGCGGATGCCTTTCATCTGATTCAACCCCAGAACGATGCCGGGTTGTTCGTATGAAAAAATCCCTAGTCTAGTGTGCAGTTGAAATTTTTCTTTGCTCAACGGATCGGCATAGGACGATGAACCAAGCAGTTTCATCCACTGATCAGGCACAGGGATCAGGTGGGCAGCCGGCATAAACACCTCTCCATTCCACTCTTCACAGGGATTTTGCTTGGCATAATTGCGTTTTTCCAAGTCAAAAAAGGAACTTTGGGATGCCGCGAGCAGTTCTCCTTTGGAGCTGACGATAACGCCATAAGCATATCGGGGATCGCTTTTTGCAGCGATATCAAATATCAATTTTTCCAACTGGAGCTGCAACGATGTATCCAAAGTGAGATAAACCGGATGAGTGATATTTTTACGGTAGATGATTTCTTCCATCCCCATCCGTCCGTATGGAAAATCCCGACCGGTTATTTCATCGCCATGCTGAATGTAACCTATCAAAGAAGCCGCAAAACGTCCGCCTTGGGTGTAAATACGCAAATTTTCTTTTTTGGTCCGGAATAAATTGTTTTTTACCAGAAGTTTACCGTTGCGGTCAAAAATTTCCGGCAGATTGACTTGCGGATGAATCACGCTGCTTCCGGCAAACTCTTCAGCCAGTGCAAAATACTTCTTAGCTTCTGCAGTTTTACCGCGATTCTGGTAAAATACTGCAAGATTGTATGTTCCAACCGCATGGCGGCGTTTGACCAGCATTTTAAGGATTTCTTCAGCTTCATCATCACAACGGAATACCTGATCCATTTCTCCGTCAGCATATTTGACCGCCAGATTATTCCAACAGTCAGAATTATTCAGAATAATTCCAGCAATCAAAGCGGCATCGGTGACATCCGGCGGATTGGGGAATGTCTCCACTCCAATCGTTTTGCCGTTTTTGTGGAGTAAAAATTGATAATCACGCAGCATCCATCTGCCGCTGGTATCGGTATGGATGCGGAAGTAGAGATTATTTCCCAAATTCCAAACGACATCGTCATCGTAAAAATCCTTTGGCATATCAGAATCCATAAATGGTTTTATCAATCGCTTGGTTTCCTCTTTGGAACAGCGTTTGAAACCGGATTTATCCAGGCTTTTGGTCAATTCTGATTCGTGGGTAAAATTGATTGCCCGGATGGTAGGGTTAGGATAGAGCAGATTTTCCCATATCGGCTGTTGTTTGAATTCATCAGACATCCAACGCATATCACCTTCACGATCAGCCATAAGATTGTCTGCGATCAATGCTTCGGTTGCCTGCGAATTGTAATTCCAGTTCGGCAGCGTGATTCCCGCAGGTTGTGGAAGTTTGATCATCTTGCTGATTTTGGAAACAGCAGGTCTGCCTGCAAGTTGAGCAAGCACTTCCGGTCCGGTTGTTCCGGTTATCTGGCGGATCTTTTCATGATGAGAAGCAATAGCCTGTTTGAGAGCATCTGGATTTGCCTGATTGGCGCGTGCTTCCCTGATCGCCATAATTTCCGCATAAAAATCCTTATTCTCCAGCATTTCAGAGGCTTTGACATCACCTTTATCAGCGGCAAGTTTCATCCATTTTTTGTATTCATCAAGATTGCCGGAAAAACCTTCAAGAAGTCCGATACGGAATTCTGTTTCCGCATCAGGAGAGATCCGTTCCGCAGCCATATAGCAGAGTTTTGCCCAGAGTAGATAGGAGTGGTGTTCTTCTTTTCTGTCAAAATAACACTTTCCCAGATAAATCCATGCATTGCGATGATTTTGTTTTGCCGCCAGTTCCAAATAACGATAGGCAGTTTTGTCGTTTTTGAGTTTTTCTTTGCAATACACGCCATACAGGAACTGTGCTTCGGCGAAACCGGCAAACTCTTTATCCGAAGGAGCCGTCATTTCTTTTTCCGGAACAGTTTTATTTTCCCCCACCAGTTCATTGGCACAAACAGTACCCGCCAACAGCAAAACACGCAAGATTGCGTTGAACTTGAATTTTTCCCCAATCATTTTTCTTCTTCTCCTTCTGTAATGTTATTTTTAGTTTCTTTTTCGATCCATTTGAATCTTTCTGCTTCCTTGAAAAATCTTTCAGCGGCAGAGGCAAGGTGGTGATAAACTTGAAATTCGAGAAACATATCACTCACCCGCTCCGGCAATGGCAGGGTGTGATCCAAATGCAGCCCGCCATTATCCTTATCATAAACCGCCGTTCCGTAAAGCCAGTTTTTATTCCACTCATTACAGAAACGCAAAATTGCAAGTTCATCATCTTCTCTGACGTACTGTAATACCCGTTCTGCCCGAAAGAGAATCCTGTCGTCCTCATCATCTACGATCCAGCTTATCTGAACGGTATAGAATTTATCTTCTGAATCTTCGTTCATCGGAAAAATTGCGGCAATAAAAGCTTCTCCCTCCCGATACAGAAACGGATCTTCATACCCCAAAGAGCGCAGCTCTTTTTCAAGCCGCTTCAAAATGTATTTGCGTCTGTCCATAATAAACTCCCGTTAAATTTTGCTTCTGGAATTAAAAGGGATGATTTTTTGTAAAAAGTGACAGAAAAATTTATCTTTTGAAGAATATTCCTGATATTTTTCTGCAAACTCCGGTCGGACTTCCAGCAACATCTGCCAATCCTGCGGTTTAAGTTTTTTCCAGTTGCAAAATCTGGCAAACTCCGGACGGTGAGAAAGCAGAAAACGCCATTGACTGCCGTTGAGTTTTCTCCACTTGCATTTTTTGAAAAAGTGTGGATGTGACCGCAACACCCAACACCAGTCTTCACCGGTCAATTTCCACCAATAGCAATATTTCCCATACTCCGGATGCGAAGCGAGCAACTCCCGCCAATCTCTGCTCTTAAACTTTTTCCAGTTGCACTTGTCGGCAAGATGCGGTTGTTTCCATAACAAATACTGCCAATGTTCCGGAGTCAATTTGCTGAAATTGCAATGCGTTGCAAACTGCGGTTGAACTGCAAGCAGTTCTTTCCAATCTATCCCGTTCAATTTTTTCCAATCGCACCGGTCGGCAAACTGCGGCTGATTTATCAGCAGAGAACTCCAACGGTCACCGTCAAAATTTTCCCAGCACCACGCCGGACACTTGTCAGCAAACTGCGGCTGCGATGATAAGATTCTTACCCAATCCCATCTGCCGAGAACAGACAAATCACATCTATCGGCAAACTGCGGCTGTCCGGCAATCAATTTTCCCCAGTCATCCCTGTAAAATTTATCCCAGAAAGGACATAATTCGGCAAATTGCGGCTGCCGAACAAGTAAATACGCCCAATGCCATCCTGAAAATCTTCTGAAATCAAAATGCTCTGCAAACCGGGGCTGAACCGCAAGCAGCAGACACCAATCTTCCGCAGAAAGTTTTTCCCACGGGCAGTATTCAGAAAACATGGGACGGTTTTTCAGCAAATCAACCCAGTCTCTGCCGTCAAATTTTTCCAGTTTGCAATATTTGAATACCAGCGGCTGAACAAGACACAATTTGACCATTGCTCTTTCACTAAGTTCGCTGTAATCAAAGTTATCGGTAAATTGCGGATATTTCCGCAACATTTTTTTCAACAGATGATCGTATTTTATCTTTTTCCAGTCACATTTATTGGCATACGCCGGATTTTTCAACAGCAAATCTGTCCACTGATCCTGATTAAGTTTATCCCAGTCGCACCGATCAGCAAACTGCGACTGGTTGATAATCAGATAGTACCAATCCAAACCATTAAGTTTTTCCCATGGGCAAAGATGGGCAAATTCCGGGCGTCTGGACAACAGTTTCTGCCACGCATAACCATCCAACAGTTCCCAATCACACTCGGCGGCAAACTCCGGATGTGCAGCAATGCGCAACGCCCAGGCATAACCGTCTTTTATTTGCGACCAGGGTAATTTCATAAAAAAAGACGGTTGCTTTTGGAAAAGGTCATCCCATCCGAAAGACAACCAGTGTGCCTTACTCCAGGCATATTTGTTGGCATACCACGGATTTTTAGAGAGAATCCACACCCAGTCAAAATCACTGAGATTTTCCCAGTCGCATACTAAGGCAAGTACAGGATGGTCATACAATAAATCAGCCCATTCACGCCCCGTCAAAATGTCAAAGTCGATGGTTGCATTCATTTTAATAAGTTTTTTCAAAATAACCGGTTCTATTTTACTCCAGATGCAATAGATGCAATGTTTCATACGCCACAAATCGCCACAGGTGGCATTCCATTGCAGTTTTATGAATTCCGTCACTTTTGATTTTTTATAGTAATAATTTTTTTTGAACTGCGGTTGGAAGTATACAAGATGGTGCCAATCATAGTCGTCTAATTTTTTCCAATCGCATTTGTCTGCAAGTTCAGGATACCTCACCAACAGCATAGCCCATTTCCACCCGCTGAACGTCTCCCATCTGCAAATGTGGGCAAATCGCGGCAGAAGATAGAACCACTCTACGCAATGTTCTGCAAATTGCGGCTGCTCTGACAAAAGAAGTTCCCAATCTTCGCTGTTGAGTTTAGACCAATGGCATTTATCAGCAAACTCCGGGTGTTCGCAGAGCAGGTGTGCCCACTGCACACCGGTCAGATTTTCAAAATCATATTTTTCCATTTTTCTTCCCCGGACGTTGTTTCTGTTTATTTGTTTATATATGGGAGCTTTTAATTATAAAAATGACAACTTTTTCAAAAAACTCCACGATAAATCATATAACCTATAATAGAACACGGCATCAGCAGTATCCAG
>JAZUPS010000287.1:0-8648 GCA_045605305.1 Victivallaceae bacterium | reverse complement strand
TGGAAAAGATATTGCAGCTTGCCCAGCGGACATCAGCTCCCAGATCCACCAGAGTTTCGATCAGTACCGCGGTTTGGATGGTCATGTGCAAACTGCCGGAAATTTTTACTCCCGCCAGCGGTTTCGCCGGGCCGTACTTTTTTCTTGTTGCCATCAATCCCGGCATTTCATGTTCCGCAATGGCGATCTCTTTTCTGCCGAAATCGGCAAGGGATATGTCACGAACTTTGTAACTCATTGTTTTACCTCTTTTGCTATTTTTATCTTCAAATTGTTCCATTGAGATTCATTTAATTCAGTTCCGGTACAGCTGATGATTGCCGAAGCGCATAAAGCTCCGATCTTACAGCATTTTGTCAATGATGATCCCATGCTTTTCCCGAAAAAATATCCCGCAGCATAAAAATCTCCGGCACCGGTGGTATCTTTCAGATTTTCAGCGGGAGCAGGGGGGATGTGTATAACTTTTTCAAGCGGATCCTGGATCAGCAGAGAGCCGTTTTTTCCAAGTTTTATGACCGCTTGCGGCAGATTGAGTTTATGTTCAATGCCGTCAAGGTTTTCGATGTCAAGCAGTGCTTTGATCTCTTCTTCATTGGCAAAAAGCAGATCGGCGTAGTTGCTTACGATATATTGGAAATGCTCTCTTTTTCTTCTGACAAGTTCAAAATTATTCAAATCAAGTGCGATCGGCAGCCCAACTGCTTTGGCTTTCTGCAAAAGTGGAATACTCCACTTTTCACAGGCAAGATACCCTTCCATAAGCAAATAATCAAAGCTGCAAAAGGGGATATTCAGTTCATCAACGGTAATATCAAGTGAAGCGCCGAGATTTGAAAGCATCGTGCGTTCAGCATCAGGAGTTATAAGGCTGAGGCAGTAGCCGGTTTCATTTTGATCTGTTGTCAGAAGCAGGGAATCATCCGCATTGGAAGCACGCAAAGCGGAACGGAAAAAATCACCGTCTTCATCATTTCCTGTTTTTCCGAAAAGAGCTGCACTGCCGCCGAGATATGACAACGCCCGTACCGTATTTGCCGCACTGCCGCCGGGGGTACGGCAAATATTTTTGCCATGTCCTGTAAGAGCATCGCGTTCCTGACGGGATATGTTGCGTGTACAACCTTTCCCGCCAGGAACAACATTTTTCAACATCTCATCGGTTACCGCCAGTGAATAATCCACCAGCGGTGAACCGATCCCCAGAAGTCTGAAACTCATTACTCTGACAGATCTTATTTGCCGGGAAATTCTGCGGCAGCTTCAAGCAGAGCTTCTTTTCTGTCGCATTTTTCCCAGGGGAAAATATCTCTGCCGAAGTGTCCGTATGCGGCAGTATCCGCGTAGCACCAGGTTTTGCCGGGGTATTTCAATCCCAGAGCTTCCACGATCTTCGCCGGACGCAGATCGAATACTTTGCGGACAACTTTTTCCAGATCGGCATCTGAAGCCAGCTTGCCGGTGCCGTAGGTATCGACGTTGATGCTCAAGGGCTGAGCAACTCCGATAGCGTAAGCGACCTGGATCTCGCATTTATCTGCCAGACCTGCGGCAACGAGGTTCTTGGCGATGTAACGGCAGAAGTATGCCGCAGAACGGTCAACTTTGGAGGGGTCTTTGCCGGAAAATGCTCCGCCGCCGTGAGAACCGACTCCGCCGTAGGTATCCACGATGATCTTTCTGCCGGTCAAGCCGGTGTCGCCGTGAGGACCGCCGATTTCAAAACGTCCGGTGGGGTTGACAAAATAGGTGATGTCATCATTGAGCAATTCTGCGGGGATGACCTTTTTTACCACCTTTTTGACCAGATCCTGCAAGAAACCGATCTCCATTTCCGGCGCATGCTGATGGGAGACCACGATGGACTCCACCGCAGCCGGTTTGCCGTTTTCATAACGGATGGAAACCTGACTCTTTGCATCCGGGCGGAGCATTTTTGCCACTTCCGGATCGCTTTTACGCAATCTGGCAAACTCCTGAACGATCTTGTGGGCGTAGATGATGGTTGCCGGCATCAATTCCGGAGTTTCATTGCTGGCGTAGCCGAACATCATCCCCTGATCGCCTGCACCCTGATCGGCACGGCTGACACCCATGCTGATATCTTCAGATTGCTTGTGGATGGCAACCATGACCTTTGCATCATCGGCAGAAAAGCCGATCCCGGATTGGTTATAACCGATATCGCGGATGGCATCCAGAGCCACCTGCTGCCAGTTGACTTGCGCATTGGTGGTGATTTCACCGGAAATCACCACCAGATCTGTGGTGGTCAGGGATTCACAGGCGACCCGGCTCTGGGGATCCTGCATCAAACAGGCATCCAGTATGGCATCAGATATCCGGTCGCAAACTTTATCCGGATGTCCTTCGGAGACTGATTCCGAAGTGAAAACGTGATTGGATTTTATCTTGCTCATAGTTTCAAATCTCTTTTTTTTGAGTAATATTACTTATTTGCAACAAAAAAGATCCCGTGCGGCTTTTTTACCCCATGGGATCTTTGAAAATCTTCCGGATCAGCGACCGGGGATCTGCATGGGAACCGGAACACCGCGACGGTTCTGGCGCCAGATGCTTTCGCCGGAACCTTCCACCGCCGGTTTGTCTTTGCCGTAACTGATGGTTTTCAGATTGCTGTCGGCAACTCCGCGGCTGGCAAGATAAGCACGGATGGCGTTGGCACGGCGCTCACCGAGGGCGCGGTTGTATTCATCGGTGCCGCGGCTGTCGCAGTGACCTTCGATGACCAGACCGAGAGAGGGATTCTGCTGCATGTAAGCGGCGATTTTATCCAGATTGGCGGTCTCACTGGGAACCAGCACGTCGGAGTCGTAGGCGAAGTAGATCACCGGCATTCCGAGGCGGTTCTGAGGATCGACCGGAACCCAGCCGTCTGCATCGGCACCGGCTCCGGAATTGCCCAGAGCATTGGGGTCGACCCACTGCCCCTGACCGGCACCGTTGCCCAACTCTCCAGACCCGTAACCGTCGCCGCCGAGAGCGCTGAATCCGGTCGGATCCGGGCTGGCTTCAGGAACGGGATTGGTGGTGTCTTCATCCACGCCGACGGAGGGACATCCGGTGACGGCGAAAAGTATTGCTGCTGCGAAAAGGGCGTTGAGTAATTTGAACATCTTTTTTTCTCCTTTTGTTTTTTTTGATGTTGATTTTCTCTTACCAGAAACTCACTGAAATCCTATTCACTATACAATATAACATCTCATTTTGAAAAAATCCATCGTTTTTTTTGAAAAAGCGAGCTTTTTTTGCGTTAAATTTATCTGTCGGCAAGACTTGATTTAAGCGCAGTTTGGGGTTATATTTAACAGAATACAGAAAATTGTTTCGTGAAACAGACTTTTTTGCAAGGAGAAAGAGAAAATGCAAAACATTCAATGGGACAAACTGAAGTTCGAATTTATGCCGACCCGCAGCAACATCCGTTTTCATTATGCCAACGGAAAGTGGGATGATGGACAGCTCACCGGGGATTACAATATCTCCCTCTCTGTGGCTGCCAATGTTCTCCATTACGGGCAGGCGATTTTTGAAGGAATGAAGGCATTCTGCGGAAAAGACGGCAAAGTCCGGGTCTTCCGTCCTTATGCCAACGCCAAGCGGTTGAATTCTTCCGCCCGTCAGCTGGTTATGCCGGAGTTCCCGGAAGATCGTTTCGTGGAAGCGGTTCAGAAGGTCGTCCGTGACAATATCGACTTTGTGCCGCCCTACGGTACCGGCGGATCGCTCTACATCCGTCCGGTGATGTTCGGTACTTCCCCGCAGATCGGTGTCAATGCCTCCATGGAATATGAATTGGTCATCATGGTTATGCCGGTGGGGCCTTACTACAAAGACGGAATCAAACCGGTCGATGCGATGATCTCTGTCGATTTTGACCGTGCTGCACCCAAAGGTACCGGACATATCAAACCCGCCGGCAACTATGCCGCCAGCTTGCTTTCCAGCAAAAAAGCCAAAGAACAGCACTTCCCCATCGTGCTTTTCCTTGACCCGGCTTCTCACACCTATGTTGATGAGTTCAGCACCAGCAACTTCCTTGCCATTACCAAAGACGGCAAGTATGTCACTACTCTTTCAGATTCCATTCTGCCATCAGTCACCAACGATTCACTTTTGACCGTTGCCGCTGATCTGGGGATGCCGGTCGAGCGCCGGAAAGTTCATGTGGATGAGCTTGCTGATTTTGCTGAAGTTGCCGCCTGCGGTACTGCGGTGGTGGTCACTCCCGTGGGCAAGATCGTCTATGGTGACAAGGTCATTGATTACGGCTGGAAAGAGATCGGTCCGGAACTCAAGAAGCTCTATGACCGTATGACCGGTATCCAGTATGCTGAATATCCCGATACTCACAACTGGCTGGTGGAGTTCTGAGCTGAAAAATGAAAATTTTCAAAACGCGGCGTGAGTTTCAAAGTTACGCGCTGGAGTTGAAAAAAAGCGGCAAAAGTATCGCGCTGGTGCCGACGATGGGTTTTTTGCATGATGGACACATGTCGCTGATCGACATTGCCCGCAGCAAGGCGGATGTGGTGATGGTTTCCATTTTTGTGAACCCGACCCAGTTCGCACCCAATGAGGATTTTGACCGTTACCCCCGGGATTTTGACGGCGATGTTGCCAAGTGCATCGACCATGGAGCGGATGTTATTTTCGCTCCCGAACCGGGGGAGATGTATGATGAAGATGCTTCGGTGTGGGTGGAGGAGACGGAACTTTCCAAGCCTCTTTGCGGCAGGAGCCGTCCCACATTCTATCGCGGGGTTACCACGGTGGTTGCCAAACTTTTCCTGCTGGCGCAGCCGGATTATGCGGTTTTCGGTTTGAAAGATGCCCAGCAGTGCTTTGTCATACAGAAGATGGTGCGTGATCTGGACTTTCCCATTGAGATCATTCCAGCTCCGCTGGTTCGGGATGTTGACGGTTTGGCTCTCAGTTCCCGCAATCGCTATCTTTCTGCGGATGAACGCTCCAGAGCGCTCTCTATCCATCAGGCACTGCTGGCGGCGAAAACGGAAATCGTCGCTGACAGAAGTTCCATGGATGCCGCATTGGAAAGAGCGCGGGAAGTGATCGCGGCTTCCGGCGGGAAAGTCGATTATGTGGATATTCTGGATTGCCGGACAATGAAATATCCCGGAGCCGATGCCAGGCAGGTGATCGTGGCGGCGGCGGCATTTTTCGGGACGACCCGTTTGATCGACAACGAAATTTTTGAGTTGTGAGGAGCTTTTATGCAGAAGTTGATTTATGGTAAGCCGGGATTTGACAAGGCTGTTGCGGCGCTTTATGAGCGCCCGGCATTTCCGCCTGAAGCTGAGGAATCGGCGCGGCAGATAATTGCCGCCATCCGGGAGCGCGGTGATGCCGCTGTCGCGGAGTATGCTGAAAAGTTTGACCGTGTCAAACTGACTCCGGCAGAATTTCAGCTGCCTTTGAGCGAAGCGCGCAAGATTGCATCCCGGCTTTCTCAGGGAGATAAATTGGCTATCCGGCGGGCATTGAGTCAGGTTCAGCAATTTGCCAAATTGACCCGTCCGCGTAACTGGATGAGTCCGGTGCGCAGCGGAGTCAAGGTCGGTGAAAAATTCACTCCGATGGAAAGAGTCGGCGTTTATATTCCCGGCGGCACTGCGCCTCTGGTTTCCACAGTTCTGCATACTGCGGGGATCGCCAGCGCAGCCGGAGTCAAAGAGATCGTGGCGATAACCCCTCCGGGAAATACTCATCCGGCGGTGATGTATGCCATGCTCAAGGCTGGTGTTACCGAAATTTGGCGTCTTGGCGGTGTTTATGGAGTTGCGGCTCTGGCTGTCGGAACTGAGAGTATCCGGAAAGTGGAGAAGATCTGCGGACCGGGAAATGCTTATGTTACAGCGGCAAAAAAACTGCTTTACGGAGAGGTCGGTATCGATTTGGTTGCCGGGCCTTCGGAAATTCTGGTTATCGCCGACAAGAGTGCCGATCCGGAGTTTGTGGCGGCGGATTTGCTCAGTCAGGCGGAACACGGCAGCGGTTTGGAACAGGCGGTGCTGGTTTCCACTGATCACGGAATGATCGGCAAAGTGGAAAAAGCGGTCTTGCGCCAGCGTGACACCTTGAGCCGACAGGCAACTATTGACCGGGTGTTGGAAAAAGGAGTTTTCCTTATTGAAGCGCCCAACGAAGAGGTTGCCGCTGAAATTGCCAGCAGTTATGCGCCGGAACATCTGGAGATCCAGACGGAAAATCCGGAGCGTGTTGCTAAAATGATCACCGCCGCCGGAGCAATTTTCCTCGGCAAGTGGACTCCGGAATCATGCGGAGATTTTTGCGCCGGACCATCTCATGTGCTGCCGACTGCCGGGAGTGCGAAAAAATTCAACGGCCTGGAGACGGTAAGTTTTTTCCGCCGGACCAGTCTGGTGAAATATTCTGAAGCAGCGCTGCGGCGTGATGCGGATATTATCGCCCGTTTCGGAGCTATGGAGCAGCTTGATGCTCATGGCAGAGCCGGAACTATCCGGGTGAAAAAATAATCCAGTTATTTGTATTTTCTGCTCCTGTTGCACCGCGGTGTCGCAGGAGTTTTTTTTGATATGTCTGCAAAAAAGTCCAACTCACTCAATGTGACTTATTATTTCGGCAGTTGTAAGCGGGATTTTCGCTTTTCTCCCGGTTGAACAAATCCTGTGTCGTAAATGGAAATGCGGTTGATTTTCAACGGTGCATTGCTTTGGTAACGCAGTTCAAAGTGTCCTCCGAAAAATGTCTGTCTGGTTCCCCAAACGAGTTTATTATCCAAATACACCCGGTAACAGGAATCCGCAGTAACGATTTTCAGTTGATAATATCGATCTTCAAGCATAAGTTCTTTTAATTTTGGAGGCTCCAATAACCAGATTTCATCTTCACTTTTATCCTGACCGCGCCATAAAATATCCTTGAATGTCATTTTGTTTCCGGATAATATGACGGGAAATCTCATCTGCTTTTTCCATTGCACATCCGGCAATGGTTGATTCGGCAAAGGCAAATATTCTGCTGCAGTCAATACGAACTCCATTTTTCCCTGTAACTGATAAGGATTGAAAGTGATATTGACTTCTGACATCAACGGCAGTTCCGGAAGATATTTCAACGTTTTGCGTTTTCCGGCAGGAAGCAGCATAGTTTTATTTCGCCATTGAGTACCATCAGGGACAGATAAATCATCATCATTGAGTTTATCAAAAACTTTTTCATAGAGGTATTGATACTTCAATGGAGTGTTTTGATTGATATTCAAAGAGTTCTGCTGGCGGTATATTTTTCCTTGTACACTGCCTTCTTCGTCTGGGTCTCCGATTGAAAATCCGATTCCGTAGTCCAGTGAGCCGGGATTATAGGTGTGTTTGGCTCTCAAATATTCATCCCGTGTTACCAGGTAACGTTCACCGTATTTTTTCAAGTAGAAATCACTTTTATATTGAAAGTCGTACAAATCATATTCTCCGATTTGTTTATGCCACTCTTTCAATGCCCGTTTAAATGCCGGACTGTGAAATCCTGTTTCATACGGATACATCTCTTTTTCCAGCTGCCAATAGGTTTTTATGACCATACCGCCCCAAATGAGAAAAAGAGTTATCAACAGAAAAACAATCCACTTTTTACTGAATATGTAATGAATAACAGCAAAAACAAGAAATATCGGACGCAGGGTGATGTTGAAAAGGAATCGTTTCAACTCATATTTCCAACCGATATTGCCTTGTAACGCATTTCGGAATTCATCAATCGACTTTAAGCGGAAAGCTCTGTCTGATGCACAGGCAAGACGGATAAGTTTGTTGAAAGTGCGGTATTCCGGATTTTTCAATATGTCAGAAGCAATTAAGGGGAACTGATTGGCATCATTTCCTGAAAATGCACAGTACAGTGTTTTCCCCAGAGCATAGAGATCGATTTCCGCAGTCGGATTTTTGGCAACACCTTGCAGATATTCCGGAGGTATAAAATCCTGAGTGCCGGCAAGACTTAATGTATGTGTTGCTGTATCGAGCAGCCCGATATCGCTTAACTTTGCAACACCATCAACAAAGATGATGTTATCCGGCTTTATATCCCGGTGAATAACATCGGCATTATGCAAATGTTCCAAACCATCCAGAAGCCCGTCAAATATTGTATGTATTGTATCAGGAGAGAGACTGCCTTGGGTTTTTATCAGATTTGTCAATGTCGCAGGGGTGTAATTGTTTGTTTCGCCCCAATTATCGGCGGCCTCCATCGTGTAGTAAAAGAAATCCCCGCAATCTTCGATATGAAAAATCTTTATCAGATTCTGATGTTCCGGAACTTGATTTTTGTAATGTTTCAAGCCCCGGAATTCCCGTTCCCAGTTGTCAGAGGTTTTGCGGACGATTTTTAACGCATAAAAAGTTCCGACTGCATCACAAACCAGATACACTGAACCGTATGCGCCTTGACCGCACAGAGATACCGGAGTGTATGCTTTGATATTTTTGGGGTAGTTATACATCGAGTTCCTTTACGATTTGACGGAGCATTTCTTCAACCCGGGATTTGTGCTGATAAACAGCATTGGCTTTGATGTCGAGCATGGAAGCAACTTCTTTTGCCGGAAGATTCTGCCGGACAAACAA
>JAZUPS010000286.1:0-7548 GCA_045605305.1 Victivallaceae bacterium | reverse complement strand
AGTTTTCTTTTATTTCAGCTGACACAGATGGAACAATCGTTATGGCAGATGGTTGCAAAATACGATTATCAGACATCGTTGATTTGAGCTTAAGTCGGATCGTAGCCATGTCGTTCTGTGAGCCAAGGAGTTGTGTTCTTCTCTTGTCTTCCTAAGACCGCTTGGCCTCCGACTTAGTTTTCTTTTATTTCAGCTGACACAGATGGAACAATCGTTATGGCAGATGGTTGCAAAATACGATTATCAGACATCGTTGATTTGAGCTTTTATGCTATCCTTTCATTTGTAAATTTTGATTATTTTATTTTTTTCCAGTTGTAAATTCCTTTTTGCATGATATATTATTGCAGGTTGCGCTTCGAAGACTGGATAGGATTCTGTATTTACAAAGCAACAGATTATTTTGTCGGTCAACGAAATATATTGCAGTTTTGGCAGCAGGCAGCATCGCTTTCGGAGCAAGTAAGTTATATCGTAGCAAAAAAATAGGATTGCGAAATGAAAAAGTTTTCTATGCTTTGTGCCGCCGCATTGAGTGTGGTGGCTCTTCCCGCTTCGGCGGCACTTCAATACAGTTTGCAGACCGGTACCGGCGAGGCGTGGTTTTCGGTAGATTCCAAGCAGACGGTCTATGTGGATGTAAAGAAAAATGATGGCTCCAATGTAGCGCTCGGCGACTCCGTTATCAGCAATATCGGATGGTATAACTATAATGATGTTGCGAGTTACCGCGGCAATCAGGGAGGACGTCCGGGAGGAAATCATAATAACTGGCGTCCGGGCAGACCTGGCGGCAATACAACTTCTGCAGCCATGCCGGAACTGCATTATGGAGATATGGAAACCGGGGTATTGGGGGAATTTTCTGCCGGAGATAAAATCGTATTGTGGGTGGAAACCACCTCCGCCGACGGCAAAAAGGAAACCTTTACCATGTATAGTCCGACAACTCAGGACAGTGATATCTGGATGCTGTCAAAATCCGGTGACAGTATTATTTTCAACTGGGGAGATTTCGGGGTCGATTACGGAAAAAAATCCCAGAATGCCATCAATCCGGAAGGGTTCCAGTTTGCAATTTCCACCAATGCCCCTCCTTCCGGTCAGCCTTTGCCGGGGATCATTGCAACACTGCTCGTGGGCAGCGGCGCAGTGTTTTATCTGAAGAAACGCAAAAAAACTTTATGATTCAAAGTAATCAAAATTGAATCTTCCGATGGTAAAGCAGCATGAAAAATTTTGGAAAAAAGCGTATCGCTATTATTTCAGCTGCCCTGCTGATCCTTATTGCATGTATCGGCATGACAGTGTTTTTGCTTTTTTCCAATTACCGTAATGTTGTACTTTTCAGGCAAGCACAAAGCGACTTTCAGCGTGGGGATGAGACCTCTCTGAATGCTGCCGAAGCTCAACTTCTGCAGTTGATCCGCCATGACGATGATAACGAAACGGCCTACCTCATGCTGGCATCCATTGCCGGGCAACGGAAAGTTTATCCTGAGCAGGTTTATTACAGTTACATGGCACACAAATTGAATCCTTTGAGTGCCGAAAACAAAGCAAAATATATCAATAGTCTGCTTTTTGCCCGGGAATTTGAACGGCTGGAAAATTTTCTTTCCTATCAAAGTAATCTCTCTGATGATCTGAAACAAGTCCAGCTTTATGCTGCAGGCCGCAACGGGAACATCAAAAAATATAAAACACAGTTAAAACACAGCCAAACAGATAAGAATATCGGGGCATTGGCGTTCCTGTTGTTTGCACAGGACGATTTGAGTATTCAGAAAAAACTTTCAGTGATTGAAAATGAGTTTCAGACTGGGGATCCATTTTTGCAGCAGGAACTGTTTGCTGCTCAGTCAGAACTTTATTTAAAATCCGGAAATCTTGATGATTCAGAAAAGGCTTTATTGAAAGCGTATGCTCTCAATGAATTTGCTTTTGCTCCGGCATTAGGCAGATTTTACGCAAACTTCCGGACGTTCGGACAATCTTTGGAAATTTTTGAAAAATATCTGAAAAAATATCACGATCAGGCGATTGCTATACAGACGGCTGAAATATATTGTCTGCTCAAAAAAACGGAAAAGATAGCAGAACTTCGCAAAGATTATCAATCTGACTCCGGCTCCGGCGGCATGTTGTGCTGTTATTATTTTGATGCATTGACGGCATTGGCGAACGGGGATATGGCGGCACTGAAAGAACTCACGGTTCCTTTGCGGGAAAATATCAACACCCCTGTTGCAGCATTTCTGTTTTTCTGTGCAGATGTTTCCGGAGATGATCCGGCAGCGGTCCTGGCAAGTTATCAAGCCCTTCATTCTCATCGGAATTATCTTGATCTGCAGAACCGTGCTGACAATATGGTTTCCGATTTTCTGCAGCGATCTCTGACAGCTCCGGCGGAAAAAACCAGGCAGTTTTTTGCTTTGGCAGAAACGCTTTACAAACGTAGACCGGATGTATTTACAGCGAAATTCATTCTTCTTTTTCAGAAGCTGAGCAAATCTGTTGATGCGGTACTCCTGAATGATGCATTGAAACGATTCGGCAAAGATCCGGGGATCATCAAGATAGCCATTGAACACTATTTCGATCACGATTTATCAAAGGTAAAAGAATTGATAACAGGGTATCGGAATCTTTTCCCTGCCCGAAAAGGAGATATACTGCGTTATGAAATTTCCCTGGCATTGAAAGAAAAAGATTTTGACGGAGCCTCCCGGCTTTTTATGGAAAACTTTACACAGGACATCAGATCTGATTATTGGCAATTTGCAAGCAGCACTTTGCGTGAAAAAGATTTGCAGTTTTTAAGAAAAGATCCTCTGTATGCACCGTTCTGTCAGGCACTGCTCCTTTTGAAAAAGAATGACAATGATTCAGCATGCCGTTTGCTGGAAGTTGCCGATGCTCAGGGGAATCAGGATTTACTGTTTTTTGCGGCAAAGACACTTGGGGAAAATGGGAAAGCTCAAGCTGCGCTGAAAAAATATTCAACATTTCCGGAAAATTCCCGTTATCGAATTGTTGTTCTGTTGAATATGGCGGAACTTCTTGCTGAAACAGGGGATCTTGACCAGGCATTGATTCTATCAAACCGGGCATATACGCTGTCGCCGCAAATACCGGAAACCCAATTATGTTATGCGGACAAATTATATAAGAAAGGGCGATTGGGAGACATTCCGGACATTATCAGGAATTTTGCAACAAGCCCATACCGGAAAGAGATGGAAACCTTGTGGATTGCCGGGATGCAGCAGAGGATCAAAGATTGCAATATCAGTACCCAACGGGAAAAAACCCGGGAACTATGCAGGCAATTACTTGTGTTTTCCCCTGATAATACGATTGCACAGGAATACTTGAAGAAACTTCGTCAGATGCCGCAATGACTATAAAAACGTTCTATTTCAGACTGTTGAAACATCCCCTCGGGCGTTATATGGAACGCTTCTGGGGGTGAAAAATTTTCTCTGTTTCAAAGAATAAGCAAAACAGAGATATTTTTGCGATTTAACGAAGCGGTAACCATTTTCAGCTAACTTGCAACCATTTGAGCTTGGGAGAATTTTTCGAATTAAGCGAAAATGGCTGACCATTTTTTTTGAACTCTCTCAATCCAGTCCTTTATGGCAGGATTTTTTTGTATCTTGATTTGTCTCAATGAATGACAGGTACTTATAGCGTAAATGCTCCCAAACAGAGAACAAATAGAGAACGGCAATATCTCTGTTTTTCAGTGTTTTTGCATAGATTCTCTCAAAATTTTCTGGTTGGTAAGGCCGGCGGTCGTTTATGAAAGAATTATTTGTTAAGAATTATATATAAAAGATTTATATAGATATTCGGTAAGGTGATAGAGAATTCTCTATTTTTCTCCACAAATGGCGATATTTGTCAGTATTGTTAGAATAAAAAAACAAAACAGATTTGTAAAAAGGTTAATTTATAATTATATTATTAAGTCGTCACTCATTTTATCAAAATGAGAAAATTACTTTTAATAATGCAAGTTCCGGAGAAGGAATAAATGTTCAAAAAAATTTTTAATTATTACTGTTCAGCGCCGCTTTTTCTGAAAATGACTGTTGCCTTTGGCTTGGGTATTATAGGAGGAATTATACTTTTTAAACTCGGCGAAAGCCGTTTTGCGGATAGTGCTGAAAAAATCATTCAGATCATTGCCCCATTCGGTACCGTACTGGTTTCTATGTTGAAAATGATTGTGATACCGATTATTTTCTTTTCTCTGGTCAGCGGCTCTGCCAGTTTGCCGATCAAAAAGTTTGGCAAAATCGGGATTTTTGTATTGTTATGGTATTTTGCCACATCTTTATTTGCCGCCTTTTTCGGTTGTATTCTGGCACTTGGGCTGAATCCTAAAATGCAGAATTTTTCAACTCTTTCCGGAAAATTTGCCAAGGATGTTGCTTCAATGAAAATGAAAGGTGAATCCGGCGGCGGCTTTGCTCAATTTTTGAATGAATTGTTTATGAATCCTTTCCAAGCTCTTGCCGAAGGTAATTTTTTGCCAATTATCATATTTTCACTGCTCTTCGGTCTTGCAATACGGGTTTTGATCGACAAAAATGGAGAAGATAGCGAAATTGGAAAATCCGGCAATCTGCTGTTGCAGATCTTTGATATCTGCCAGAGAGCCTCTTTTAAGATTATTGACTGGATCATGGCATATTTTCCATTTGGAGTTTTCGCTTTGACCGCCGTTAATTTTGCGACCTATGGAGCAAAACTTTTTATGCCTTATTTTCAAATTACGATTTGCGTAATTATCGGTGTTTTGGCAATGGTTTTTGTGATTTACCCGATTTTTGTCGGAATATTCTGCAGAGAAAATCCTTACAAGATCATTTTCAAACTTAAAGAAGCGATTTTTACCGCATTCCTGACCCGTTCCAGTGCGGCAACGCTGCCCTGTTCATTCAGAGTAATGGATAGTTTGAATATCCGTCGGGAACTTTCCAGTTTTTCATTGCCGCTGGGGGCAACGATCAATATGGATGGAGTTTGCGTACATTTGCCTGTTTTTGCCATATTGGCAGTAAACATCTTCGGGATCGACCTCTCAATGGGGCAACTGGCAATATTGGTACTCTCGGTCGTCTTTGCATCAGTCGGAGCGGGCGGGATCCCCGGCGGAAGTGTATTTCTGCTGTTTATGGTATTAAGCAATCTCGGACTTGATGAAGCACAGACTGCAACTGTTGTGGCGTTGGCAATCGGTATCAATCCGCTGCTGGATATGTTTGAAACTGCCTGTAATGTAACCGGCGACAATGTCTGCACTTATATTATCGGTAAAAAGAACGCTATGCTTACAAAATAAGATTGCAAGGCATACGGGATTTTAACACGGTATTCATTCCTGTTAAAATTCCGTTTTTTATTGTTTGCAAAAGTCGCTTTTTTAACATCTTTTTTCGGAGCATTTTGCAGTTGTTTAGGAGAAAAAGTCCTTTCGGTTGAGTAGAAAATTTTTCTCTGTTTTCAAAAATGCTGAAAACAGAGATATTTTCGCGAGTTAACGAAACGATGACCTTGATACGGTCGTCAAAAATGTGAAAAATATTTTCCAGAAGCATCGAAAATTCCCGAAGTTGATTTTTTTCTTTTCTGTGGTATATTATGCAGATCGTAATTCAGTAATTTTTACAAGACAGCTGCCATGACTCCGCAAAAAAATTATAAAAAAACTTTGACCGCCTGTTATCTCGGGTTTGTAACTCAGGCAATATCGGCAAATTTTACCCCGCTGCTCTTTTTGACCTTTAAAGGGACTTACGGTATCAGTCTTGAAAAGATCGCTTTGATTCCGCTGGTCTTTTATCTCACTCAATTTTTTGTGGATATAGTTGCGGCAAAGTATGCGGATAAGATCGGTTACCGGCTCTGCGTGATCGCATCGCAGATTTTGTCTTCAGCCGGGTTGCTGCTTTTGACCTTTCTGCCGGATATGCTGCCGAATGCATTTGCCGGAATTTTGATCGCAGTTGGGCTTTATGCCGTCGGCAGCGGCTTGATCGAAGTGCTGTTAAGCCCCATCGTGGAAGCCTGTCCCTTTGAAAATAAAGCCGGAGTAATGAGTTTGCTTCACTCTTTTTACTGCTGGGGTGCGGTCGGTGTGATTCTGGGTTCGACCTTGTTTTTTGCCCTTTTCGGTATCGGGAATTGGAAGATACTGACGATGCTTTGGGCGCTGATTCCATTGTATAACGCCATAAACTTCATCACTTGTCCCATTGAAACCCTTGGCGGAGATGGCAAAAGTATGAGTATCCGGCAGCTTTTGAGTGTGCCGCTATTCTGGATGATGATCTTTCTGATGATTTGTGCCGGTTCATCTGAAGCGACCATGTGCCAATGGAGTTCAGCTTTCACCGAATCGGCGCTGAAGGTATCCAAACTGGTCGGGGATCTGGCTGGTCCCTGTCTCTTTGCCGCATTTATGGGGATTGCCCGGATGATCTACGGTAAATTCAGCGATAAACTGAATTTGGTCAAAACGATGTTTTCATGTGCAGTTTTTGCCGTTGTATGTTACTTATTTGCATCACTTTCCTCATGGGCGCTCCCGGGGCTGGCAGGTTGTGCATTCTGCGGTCTTGCGGTGGGTATCATGTGGCGGGGGACGATCAGTCTTTCTTCTCAAAAATGTCCTGCCGGGGGTACTGCGATGTTTGCATTCCTGGCATTGGCTGGTGATCTCGGAGCCACCGTCGGGCCGGTTCTGGTTGGAAAAGTGGCAGAAGTTTTCGGAGAAGATCTGAAAATCGGTCTGCTGGCGGCGACCATCTTTCCCGTCAGCATGGCTGTGGGACTTTTCCTGCTGAAAAAGCGGCGATCCGGAAAAGAACCGAAAACTCCTGAATACCGCTGACGTTCCGGATTTTATGACTGTGTCGGTTCGCTTTTTCTGTTTTTATGGAATAATCTGATTGAAATCATTCTCTGTACGGTGTATATTACTAAACAGGAGTGTATGATCGTGAAAAATATTACCAGCAGCGTTTACAGTTTTGAAAATTTGATAAATGGCAACTTCCTGTATGTGGATAAGACTGAATACATCTGGGAGTTGATCAAACCTGCCCGGGAGATGTATTTCCTCTCCCGTCCCCGCCGCTTCGGTAAATCACTCACCGTTTCCACTTTGAAGGCAGTTTTTGAAGGCAAAAAAGAGCTTTTCAAAGGCCTTGCCATTTACGATAAACCCTACGACTGGAAGCCTTTTCCGGTGATCCATCTGGATATGGCCAATTGCGATATAAAAACAGCTGACGAACTTGTCGGATACCTGAACGGCCAGTTGGAAAATATTGCTGATCTGTTCCATTTGAAAGTACGCGGGGAACAGCTGACAGGCCGCTTTGAAAATTTGATCAACGATATTGCTGCCAACGGAAATGTTGTTATATTGGTTGATGAATATGACAAACCGATTTTGAATAACGTTACCGGAGAGGGTGTCAATGAAATTCTCGCTGTGCTCAAAGGATTTTACAGCAACATAAAAAAGTG
>JAZUPS010000285.1:0-17144 GCA_045605305.1 Victivallaceae bacterium | reverse complement strand
TTTTTACTGCTTACGACAGCAGATATGATTGCCTTTTTACCTTCTTTCAAAGCGGGCAAATTAAATTCAATTTGCGTTAATTCAGTGATTTTACCATTGACGATCTTTGCAATATTCAACTGTTTTTCTGCGATAATTTCCTTATCAATCACAACACTCCACTTGACCTGACAATCTTTTAAGATTTCCTTGCCATAGTGTGAAATTTGAAGTGTTTCCGAATAGATTTCCCCGGCCCGGTAATTGCGATATTTGCCCATACCGCACAACAGAACTGAACTGTTGTTGTAACGAAGTATATCAGCAGTTGTTTCCCCATATTTTTCTTCATAAAATTCGTTGAACAGTCCGCAAGGATAACCGATCGTATGCCAGTGGGTATCAATGCCGCCCAGGTAATCATAACCCGTAATACTTGGACAACTGCGTAAGTTTTCGATCAGCTGCTTTCTTATGGATGACATGAAAAGGGTGTTATATTGGTAATATTTCCGCCAATTTTGATAAACACCGTGTTTCTGCATATTTTTTCTTGCGGCGACGAAAAGATCTGTCCCGATGTAAGTATCTTCATAACGCTGCTCCAAATCAAAATCCAAATATCCGCCCAAAATACCGATCTCATGGCTCAAACACGGTTTGCCTTTGTAGGCACTCAAAAGCTCTTCCATTTTTTCGGTTCCAGGGAAATCATCATGATCATAACTGAAATATGAACAGCACAGACCTCCGTAAACATCGGAAAATTCCGATACTTTTGCCAGTTTTTCCGCATCATGCGGATAAGGATACATCTCAATATTTGCTCCATCCTGCAAGCAATATTCAATACCTCTGATAGCCTCTTGCGGATTAAAAAGCATACCGGGAGCAAGTTTTTTCAACATGGCAGCAACTTTTTTGAGCCGGATTATTGCCTCATCACTGATGATTTTTTCGTTGCCCTCGCAGAGAATGACTGCACAACTGTGACGACGGATCATTCGGATGATCGCTTCTGCTTCTGCAAAAGAATAAACCGCCGGGAATTCAGTCTGCACCAAAATTCCCAATTCATCACAAGCCTCATAAAACGGTTCCGGAGGACACCAGGTATGGCAGCGGATAAAATTGAATCCCGCCTTTTTCAAAACGCCTAAATCGCTTATGTATTTTGCTTTGTCAAAATGTGGATTTGTCGTTTCCGGGAAGTAACAATGCTCGGTAACTCCGCTTAAAAAGGTCGGTATCCCATTAAGCAGTAATTGAGTTCCGTGGGCTTTGAAAGTTCTGGCACCGTACTTCAGTGATACACGGTCAAGTTCTGCATTATCGTCATACAGAACAGCTTCAAAAGTATAAAGTTCTGGCTTGTCATCACTCCAATATTTTTGAACAATGGTATCTGTCTCAAAGTCAAAATTGTCTTCTTTTACTTCAAAAATGCCCTTATCGACAGTGTTTGCTCCATCTTTAATGAACCATTCAATTTTGGTTTTACCACCGTTTTCAAGTTCAAAATGCCAATGAAGTTTTTCATTTTCATAAGAAATGAACCAATCACGGAAAGCCGATTTTCCGGTGATATGCAGTTTTACTCCCCCGCCGATTCCGCCGCGTTCGGATTGATAGCCTTGTGCCGCCAACCCTCTATGCTGTCCCGGACGGCAGCCAGTCGGTATCCCAGCGTGGGTTTTATCCCGGCGGTGATAAGCCCCTCCATCATCGTGAAAGTTGCAAACAATTATGATTAATTCATTTAAACCTTTTTTTACAAAATTTGTCAATTCGTAAACCGAAGGTACTGAATATCCCGTGGTTTTACCGGCATAATTTCCATTGCAATAGACAAAGCATCCCCACATCGCAGGACCAATATTCATGAAAACGCGTTCGTTTTCATCCAAATCAAGTTCGATTTCTTTGCGATAATATCCGCTGCCGACCAAAAAAGAACTTGCCGCATGCGGAGTCAAAGATTTACCCATCGGGAAATGTACCTTGCGGTAGTCAGGATTGAATCTGGCGGCAAGACCGAAAAAGTCTTCTTCGTCAAAAAGTTCATAATGGTCATCCCAATATCCGGGGATTACCATTTTTCCTGAATAATCTTTAATTCTTGGCAACGCAGTTTTTTCTGCTTCAAACTCTTGCGGATTATAGAAAAAATCCCAAATTCCATTAAGTGTGATTTCACGCATTTTGTTCTCCTGAAAATATTATTCAAATAAATACCGGCAAATTATCCGATTCATATTTTTCATTTTGACTGGTCAGAATATCATTACAGTCAACAAAGCGGCAGCAAAATCCCCAGGCATTACCTGCTTTGCCGCTGAGCCCCATTGTGAACTCATGCGTTCCTGCTTCAAATGAAACATCTGCCATAAATTCATCAGGAATCACGGGATTGGCAACATTTTTTTGCGACAACAGTTCTTTGCCATCACAGAAAAGCCGAAAGTCGGAGTCGCTGCCGAATAAAATACGGCAATTGACTGCTTTTTTGCATAAACACCGCCATTTAATGAAACGCACATAGTCGCCTTGTTCCAAAATCCGTTCAAATTCCAAATAAGTTTTCGGACTTTTTACCTTGCTGAATTGCAATGAAGCAAGTTTATTTTTATCAGGATACAGGGCTTCAAAATTATCTTCTCCTATGACAGCTTCTGAAACTTCCACGTCGTTCAAAGGCGGCGTACTTCTGTAAACATCGTGCGAAAATAACGGCCCGAATGCAGGCAATGGACGATTCAAACTATCGTAAATATTGCCGATAGCATTGCAGCCGAAAGCGTAAGCAACTTTGCACCCCAAAGTTGATGATGAAGTCAAAATAATTTTGTCACCAACCAGCTCACATTTGAATGGAGGAACGCTTATTTTGTTTTCACTTCCTGCTTCATGCAAAGAAAAAGTTGCAGCAAGCGATTGTCCGCTATGAAGAAAACCTGCCACATTTTTCACATGAATAATTGTCAAATATTCATGATATTCTTTCTTTTCAACATACTCAATTTTGCCGATTTCCAATGGTGGATTTTCAGAACCTGTTCCTTGAATAAAACAAACCGCCTCTGCCATTCGTTTACCCAAAATTGCTTGAGATTCTGCACTCAAATGAATAGAATCATCCAATTCCAAATCAACTGTCGGCACCATCATGCAATTATCGATCAAACCGGGAATAATCCTCTGCTTCTCCCGTATTTTGCTCCAACGATTATCCAAAGCTAAATCATACGCCGCTGCAGTTCGGGCAAGTTGTGCCAAAACGATCGGGAGTTTTTCATTTCCAAAATCTCTACGCATTGCCTGAAATAATTCCAGCGTTCTTTGGGTATATAGTTCAACATTTTCATCAGGCGAAGAATCACTGCATCCCTGATACCACAAAAGACCAGCTATTTTTGAACCATTCAGGATAAATCTCTCATACATTGCCCCATAAAGAGAATTTTCACCCATATTTTTTAATTCAGGATTCCACTGCTTCATAGCAGTTCCACCGTGAGCAGAGGCGATCAAGCCTTGGGGGACTCCTGTTTTCTGCACCATGCTTTTTCCGAATGCGACTCCGGGGCCGACACCTTTCAATGGAATTTCCGGAGCATTATCAAAGGCATTATGTCCTCCATTAAGTGTCCAATGAATTTCCGCTTTTGCCTTATTCATATTGTGCAGCGGATCACAAGCAATATCCCAACGGTTATCCAGATAAAAGGAGCGCACCATCGGTTCAGGCGGCAAAGCATTGCACATATTGCCGACCCCTTGCATATTTGATTGACCTGCCAGAATCCAGACGTCACCGACCAGCAAATCAGAAAAAAGGATTTCTTCGTCGCCGTCACTTAAAGTTATTTGATATGGGCCGCCAACCGGTAAACCATGCAAGACGCCGCAAAATTTTCCATCGGCGGAACTTTCGGCAACAACCTCCTTGCTGCCGTCAGGCATTAAAACAAAAATTTTTTTATTGGGTGCGGTTTCTCCGCAAATTTTTTGTTCGCAAGAATCATTGGCGTTTCTTTGCATTACCATGTGGTCAAACAGTCCGTTGATAACTCTCATTTTTCTACCAAATTTATTTATTAACTGCACGTTGCGGGGGAACATAATTTTTTCCGCCGAACTTTTTCCATTCCAGATAGACTAAAAACATTGCACTCATCGCAATTGTCGTTACTGCAAAATCCCATATAAACATTACTCTGTACCCGAATAAATGGGTAAGATATCCGCCTAAATATGATCCCAAAATCACCACGACCGAGTTGACCATACTGTTGGCACTGGCAAATTGTCCAAATTTATCCATCGGCAGCATATTGACCAGCAACGGTGTCCCTGCAACTCCCTGAACAGCATACATCAATGCGGTCACCACCCCGATAATTCCGAATGTCAAAGGAGTATAGACAAAATAATATCCGAAAATATTGGTAATAATAATTAAAATTCCGCCGTAAATATAGAGAAACATCGGATGAAATTTATCCATGAGCTTTCCCATGAAAAAAACCGCAACCATCGCAATTATACTGCCGATCCCCATGATCTTACCGAAAAGTTCCACTGATACACCGATATCTTTGGTCGCAAAAAGAACGTTGTACATCCCCCTGCAGATATTAGATGCCTGATTTAACCCGGTACTCAAAAAGAGCAGAATATAGATCTTGTGTCCGAAACACTCTTTAAAAAACAGCAGGAAATATTCATATCCTCTGGCAACTGATGATTTGCTCTTATCAATATCATCATTTAACGGCGGATATTCCCCTTCTTTGACCGTACAAAGCAAAAGGATATAAACTGCTAAATAGATCACTCCCATCAAGATAAACATCAACTTGGTGTTTTCTACCGAAGCTTTCAAAAGGAAAAAGTTGAATCCGGCAGTAATCGCCGAACTGCAAACTGTCGCTACCGCCGTATAGCGTCCGATAAAATCTTTCGGTATGACATCTGCCACCAGATAATAGACTACAGAACCCGGAAAAAGAAAAACGATCTGAAATACCAGCATCAAAATTGCCAATATCCACAATTCGCCATTAATATTGCCGAATGCAGGTACTACCCCGATGACAAAAGCGTTTATCTCATGGTAAAACGCAATCATCACCAGCAACAAAGCCAAAACCGGGGCAGAAAAAATCAAGTAAGGCATTCTGCGCCCGATCCGGGTGCGTGTCTTATCACTTATGGTGCTTATCAAAGGACAAAGAACAAAAGCGATCGCATTGGGCAATGTTGCCAATATCAATGAAATCTGCTTCGCATCCGCACCTGCATTATCCAATAAAATCGGCTTTACATTCGGCAGCAAATTATAACATACCAATCCCAGGGTTTGAGTTGCAAGCAGCATCATAAAACCCACCAACAGCAATTGGTAAATATTATATTTCAAGTTTCTGATCGTATAAACTTTATCCATGATTTTTCACTTTTTGACCAATTCAGCACATAGATTTTTATCCATTGTCAAAACACAGATACGATCGGCAACGGACTCTTTTCTGCCGTCAGAGTAATTGATATGACACCTTGCGGGGAACCAGGGATTTTCAATTTTTATCATGCCGCCGACTTCTGCAAAAACAGAAACTGCTTTGACCTCATCACACTCTTTTGCCGCACTGATCAGGAAAGCACCTTCCGCTCTCAAGTTTTTAAATGAAGCTCTTTGCTTTTCCGGAATTCCTTTGAAAAGTTTT
The DNA here is from genome assembly GCA_045605305.1 of Victivallaceae bacterium. Lineage (GTDB taxonomy): Bacteria > Verrucomicrobiota > Lentisphaeria > Victivallales > Victivallaceae > UBA1784. The sequence goes on along the minus strand of JAZUPS010000285.1, from coordinate 11,436 downwards.
ACTCTCCCTTTACTGCTGATCATCAACATATCAGTCAAAGCTCCGACAATTCCCAGCGATTCGGTATGACCTCCGTGAAAATAGTGTGTGGCTGCAGAATATGCTCTTAATAAACAATTCGGCAGTTCAAAACGTTTCAAAAAGACCAGCAATTCATTGTACCATTCTTCTTTTTTCCACAAATCATTCCGCAAATAGATGGAAAACTTGTATGGCATCTGTCCGAAATTCCAATCATGGTACCGGTTTCCGACTGTCAGAAAATCAGGTCTTTCACCCTTTTGCGGAACTTCGCCGTCAAAAGCAGTAAATTCCGGATCGTTTCCTGCTTTGAACATAAATTCAACCTGCTGAATTTTTTGACTTATCTCACGCCACTTTTGTGCCAATTCCGCATCAACGCCGATAATTTCAGCCGCTTCTGCCGCCGCATAAAGGGCAAAGGCTCCGTGCGTAAGCACTTGCATTTGATCAGTTGCCCCGCTTCTGCTGAACTCCTTTTCGCCGGAATTTGACGGATAGGCATGATAAAAACCGTCTTCGCCTTTGGCAAAAAAGTTTTCATAAAAAATTGCAACTTTTTTCAGAAATGGATACCCGATGCGGGTCAAAAATTCCTTATCGCCGCTGAATTGATAACGGCGGTAAAAATATGCCGCAAGCCATCCCGTCATATATGCCATCCGCCCCAGGGGAAGGTATCCGAAATAATCATCTTCTGCTTCAAGCGGATATCCGGCCAACTGAATAAAACATCCGCCATCAATATTGTAATAATCGCGGGAAATTTTTTCTCCGAGTTTTATTATGCTTTTTACGCCCTCGAAATAGGCATCACCCGTTTCAAAATGGTTGGTTTCGTAATCTCCCAGAAAAATGGACTGGTAATTGTAATTAAAGTGATAATCTCCTTTCCACTGGGAGTAATATTGCAGCGTTGAAGGCATAAAAAGTCCTGGCGGGAGCTTGCCTTTTTTTAAGACACACCGCTTTGCATGCAACGCCGAATAAAAACAATCATTCAAAAGTTTTTCACCGAAATCGACCTCTGATTTGCTCCAGAATTCTGCTGCTGATTTTTCGGCACATTCTGCAATATCCGCATAAGAAACCTTTTCGGTATCAATCATGGCATCTTCTTTTGATTCCGTGGAAATTCCGACATAAAATTCCCCTGAACGGGCTTCAAACGGGGGTAATTGCCGTAAAAATTTATCTGTGGACCTGTCAGAAGTATTTTCATCACCTGCCAAGGTGATAAAAAGTTTGCCGCCATCCGGATTAATTTGAGTCAACACACCATTTTCAACCTTTGCCGGCGGCAGAGTGGGAAATGGATTGGCATAGCAAAAATAAGTATTGCCATGCTCTAACATCTCGCTGTCGGCAAACTCTTGGGATGAAATTTCGGTTTTGCGGAAGCAAGTAGCATAAACTGGAGGGACATCCGGTAAACCGTGAAAAGAGCCGCCATAGAGATTATCTTTATTGTAATTTTCCAATTTCCATGTCACAGCCAGTTGATTTTTGTCAGGATGAATAACCGCTTTGAGGATCAATTTCGCCCCGTCGTAGTGACAGCATTCAATAATCAATTCGCCTTTTTCCAAAACGACTTGCTGTTTCCAGGTGCAATCATTCCAATCCCCCGGCACATGAATATACAATTCACCTGCCATTTTAGGCATCGGCGCACTGCGCTTAGCTGATGGAGCGACCTGCAGGACTTCCAGATCACGGGGGGAAAGATTTTTGCCCTTGGCTTCAAAAGTTACTCCGTCGACCTCCACACCTCTATCAATCAGGGACTTTAATTCCTCGATATTGGCAGGTTTGGGATTTTGCGATAAATCAAGGCGGCGATCCCAAAAATCATTTTTACCGAGTTGGAAAACGATTTTGCCCGGTTTCTGATAACAACTTACCGAAAAATCTCCATTGCCGAGGTATAACCCCTCCTCGGCAATGTAAACTGGCTTATTTATGACTATTGAATATGGTTTGCTCATGATAAATTTCAACGCGTAAAAATGATTTCATCTTTCAAGTATTTGCCGCTGTACAGCTTGACAATAACTTTACCGGCTCCGTCTTTTAATTGAACTTTCAATTCGCCATTGTTGAATTTTAAATTTTCCGGCGGATTTCTGAAAGTATCTGTTCCGTAAATAACCTGACAAGTCATGTTCGGGGAATCACATTTGACAACTAACTCGTTGCCGGTGATTTCGGCACTCATCAGCTTTTTGAAACGGGTAATAACTGCCACACTTTTATCGGCGAGTTCACCTTTGAGCAAAATTTTTCCATTGCGTTTTTCGCAGGAGACCGCATTGTCATTGTAAACTTCCACATAGCGGTAATCATCTGAAAATTCTCCATCAACCTCCAAGAGTTCCTTTTGCACCTTTCCTGAACGGTTAAGAACGGTCCAGACCTTTTTGCTGTCATTTGTCCCGGCGAAATGATTGGCAAAAGTTCCTTCATGCAATGTCGGGATCATCGGAATTCTTTTTCCGCCGACAGCTTCGGTGCAATCGCTGTTCTCCTCCAGTGTCCGGAATGACTGGATACCCAATGCGGATGTGCAGGCAAAACCGCAGCAGTTGAATAAACTCATCAGAATAGCTTCTTGAGTGTTGGAAGGTCCATGGATCCAGGTTTTTATTTCCGGGAAATAGAAGTGGGTGAATACTGTCATATAGGCATTCAAATTACGGAAATGTCCCCACTGAGGAGATTCAGAGATCCAGCAGATATTTTCTGCAAAAAATCCGTCGTGATACTGCGAATTGTAATCACTTCCGGCATGTTCGACCGTAACGATTTTTTCGGGAGAAACATCATACATCGCTTTGCGGAAAGTTTTAACTGATTCAGCCTGCATTTGCGGATTGATCGTACCTCTCAAAGTTCCGTCATAATGGGCATGTTTCGGATTGTAACAAGGCTCAACTCTGCTCAACACATCCATACGGATACCGTCACAGCCGGTTTCTTTAACGATCTTTGCCCAGACTTTGCTGAAATGATCAGCCCAGCCTTTTTCCAAATCACAGAAGAACCAGCCCATATCATCAGTAGTGTAACTGATTTTGTAATATCCGGGGGCGCTCATCATTGCCCAGTCTTTTGACTTGTCGTAAATTTCAGTACCTTTGGCACAAGCCTGTAAAAAGGTGTACCAGATGACTCTGCCCTGTTTGGAGTGGATCAAATCAACTTCTTTTTTCAAGGCAGGCAAACCGCCTCTGCCCTCATGGTATTTATAATCACCGAAGTGACGGCGATTAATTACAGGGATACCGGATTTACCAAGTTCTTTGAGAGGAATATCGAATTCTTTTGGAACATCCCAAATATAAGCCATTTCCTGCAGGGTATTGCGTTCCAGATGGGTCATAGACTTGCCATAACTGTACTCATTGGTTTTCCGGTTGAAATAGCCTGTTGACGGAGAACGGCTATACATCCACAATCCGTCATGCGGATGAGCAGAAAGGGCCGAAAACAGCTCCATATACCAGCGGGGAACTGCGATCGGCTTTTTAAACCAGGTGTGCACAAAATCGGAATAGCTTTTCAATCCTGCCTGCCAAATACCGGAATTTACTCCGATCGTCGCCTCGGGCAGTAAAAACGTTTCTTTTGCTGCCAGCTCTTTATCCAGATGCCGCCAGCCCAGAGAAGTACCCAAAGCATTCTGGTTGAAAATTGCCCCGGTACACTCCGGCCAGGAAATAATATTGTAGCTGTAAGGATCAACATCTAAATTTGAACGATGTGTCAAATGCAAAATTTGCGGAAAACCGTCATTGGCACGGTTATAGGCATAAACTCCGCCGCCTGCGACCGGACTCCAGACACTCATTAACTGCATGAAACAGGTTTTGCCGTAAATCTGCCGCAATTCACAGTCAAGACGGCCAGCCATGCCGGACTCCATAGGAAAGAAAAATTCATCATCGGTAATTTTTTCTCCGACTTGAATTTTGTCCAAAACCGGCACGCAGAAACTTACAGTTTGTTTTTGATTTGCCAAGTTGGTAAATTCTGATCTCACCCGGATTTCCGGTGAATTTTGTTCGCCGGAAATTTCCAGAATCCCCTCGATATTTCTTGCGTTGTATTTGACTTTGATGATAAGTTTATTGTCTTTTTGGGTGAAAGAAGTCACCGCAAAGGCACTGTTCGGCAATAAATTGCCATTCACAAAAGCAGCGATAAATCTGCCCGGTTCACGCAAAAGGTTTTTATTGAGGATCTTGCTGTATAATTCTTTAAGTTTTAACCCGCCGTTATCAATAAAAGTGTAGCGGTAGAAACCGTTTTCAATGACTGCAGTTTTGGTTGATACAGTTATTTTCATTGCCTCATTTGCATTAGCTGCAGTACTTGCTTTCGGTGCTTTGGGGACAGGAATTTCCACCTTTTTTTTGCCTGCACCGGTGTTGCGTGCGGGGTGGCTGCCTGGGGTTTTACTGCCCTTGATGATAATTGAATCCAGCGAAAATGATGCTGCTGTTTTCGAGGTATTCAAGGAACAGTAAAATGTGAGATTTTTATCCGGATTTGCTTTTGAATCAGTCAATCTGCCGCGGGAAAGTCCGTCGATAAAAAGTTCAACTCCGGTTACATCCCAAACCACTTTCAAATCATACCATTTACCTTGTTCCAACGTGCCGGTGCGAATACGCATATGGTCTCTTTTGGCAATAGCCGTACCCTGTTTTTTCATATACAGGTGTCCATTGCCGGAACCATTGAACATTACCCAGGCAGAACTGTTGTGCCAAGGCTTCATTTCAACGAAACCGATGTAAACGTTGATTCCTGAACCGATATTATTAAGCCTGATTTTTGCTGAAAAAGTTCCGCTTGAAAACTTTTCTTTGGAGTACATTTTGACTTCGCCGCCTCCCGGTCGTGAACCGAGAGTCAAAATACCGTCGGTACATTTGATAAGTTTCTTGGGACCGCCGAAAATCCAGGGATTAAGTTCCGGGTGATCTTCGATCGCCACATCCGAGCGTTCAAGCTGAACTGAATTGAACTCATCCCGGATTTCGATATTACTTGCCGACAGCCTTACAATTGTTGACATCATCAGAAAAAAGGTACAAAATACCTTAAACATACTATTTTTCATAATATATTCCGTCTGTATATGTTATTTGATTTTTGAACAAGGAGAGATTTTTAGAATGTTCCCGCAATACCATTGATGTAGATATTGTTGCGTTTCGCCGAAACATAGTAGGGGAACATGGATGCCAAATCTCCGGGCGACAATGAAGCTGCATGACCATCAACAAAACTCATATTAACTCTGCCCGCATGACCGCAATTGATTCTGCTGTTTTCTGCTGAAACGTTATATGTATTCCAGTTGCAATTATTTGTTGAAGTACGATATGCTTCAGCAGCGACGATAGCATTTGAAGCACTTTTCAAAGCTTTGGTATTCAATTTCCAACCTTGATCGCTTCCGACTTTGACAATTGCTCCAGTTTCTTTCCCGTCATTATCATAATAGGAAAAATGCACGCTCGGAGCGCAGGCAATGGCATAAACTCTGTAAGCTTTATCCTGATTGGTTCCGCTGGGACAGACAGCTGCAGTATCAGGCATATACTTCTGGTTTTGCTGCCAACTTGTCTGACCATGATTATCTATGGAAACAACGATCCAGAAGTTGTCATAACCGCCTCCGTATTTTGCCTGCATGAGTACTTCGCCGTCATTGCTGTCCGCATACTGTGTAAAAGTAAGAGCACACTGCTTGAGATTGTTGATGCAGCTGGCGGAACGGCCGCGTTCACGAGCGGAATTCAGAGCTGGAAGCAGAATCGCTGCCAATATTGCGATTATTGCAATTACAACGAGGAGTTCAATTAAGGTAAAGCTGTACAGCTTTACCTGTCCATGGACAGGTAAATACCTCTTTCCTTTGCCATAAACACGATCACAGCAGAGATGTGATTTTTTCACCGGCAGCTCGATTAAAGTAAAACATGACGATTTTTTCATTTTGCGTAATCCACTTTCTTTTTTTTCACACTGTCAATTTCAAAACGTTTTGGTTCTTCTTGTTAAAATGTCTTTTTTTCGCGTCAAAACAATTTTGCGCAGCAGTGTTTTTTTCTTGAAAAACCACGAAAAATCATGTTTCAGGACATAAACCTCCTTCCCAAGTGCAATTGGCATTGCTTTATATACTTCTATTGCTAAAGCTCATGCTTCAGTTGATTATTCATATTTCTCCTTTTTCAGTTTGGCATAAAATGAATGTTCAACTGACTTTTTTTATGCGTTTTTAATTTTGAAATCACCTCTGAATCTTATAAAATCAGCATTTGGAGAGATCTCCGTTGATCGTGATCCCGCCGTCCGCGACGACGACCGCGCCGTTGAGGTAACTGGCATCGTCCGAGGCGAGGAACAGGGCCACTTTCGCGATCTCCTCCGGCGTGCCGTAACGGCGCAGCGGCGTGCGCAGTTTCAGGAAACGCTCTTCGTCGAAAGTCGAATTTTCCGGATTGCTCTGCCTCATCATCGGCGTCATGATCGCCGCCGGCGCGATGCAGTTTACCCGGACGTTATAACGCCCGTATTCCGCAGCCATGGATTTGGTCAGCTGGACGATCGCGCCTTTCGTGGCAGTGTAGGCGTCGCAGTCGGGAATGCCGATCACGCCTGCGCTGGAGGCGGTGTTGATCACCGAACCGCCCTGTTTTATCAGCAGAGGGATCGCATATTTGCAGAACAGGAACACGCTCCGCAGATTGATCGCGATCACTTTTTCCCAGATCCCTTCCTCAATGTCGGTGATCCTTCCGTCGCGTCCGTTCCAGAAAACTCCGGCATTGTTGTAAAGGACATCGAGCTTGCCGCTGCAGGCGTCGATCACCGCGCGGACGTCTTCGCTTTTAGATACATCGCATTTCACAAACCGTGCGCCGGTTTCGGCGGCGGCTTCGGCTCCGGCCGATTCGTCTATGTCGGCAATGATGACTTCGGCTCCGGAGGCACGGAAAAGCCTGACTGCCGCCAGTCCGATCCCGCCAGCTCCGCCGGTGATGATTGCCGTTTTTCCTTTCAGTCGTTCCATTTCAAATCCTCTGACATTAGTAAGTTGTTACATGATAGTGTAGCCGCCATCCAAAACAATTTCCTGTCCAACCATGAAATCGGAAACTTCGGAAGCAAGGAATACCACCGCGCCTTGATGGTCGGCAGGCGATCCAAAACGGTCGATCGGAGCGGTTTTGAAGAACACATCCACAACTTCCGGAAACAGATCTGCCACTTTGGTGACGCCGGGCGAAATGCAGTTCACACGGATGCCATGTTTGATCAGCTCTGCCGCAGCTGCCCGGGTCATGTGGATGACCGCCGCTTTCGAAACACTATATGGCAGTTGTGGATCGGGCCAGATCACATGGCCGCAGATCGAACCTGTATTGATGATTTTACCGTATCCGTTCGGAATCATGGCCTTCGCTTCCGCCTTCAGACAGTTCCAGGTGCCGTTGAGGTTGATGTCCATCTGTTTTTTCCATTCGTCGGCAGAAACGTCGAGAATCCCTTTGATGGGAATGGAAATCCCGGCATTGTTGACTGCGATGTCCACTCTGCCGAAAGTATCGACAACTGTTTTGACCATGGATTCGACCGCGGCGGCATCGGCGATATCGCAGGCCACGGCAATGGTCTTGCGCCCAGTTGCTTCGGCGATCTCCCCGGCAGTTTTTTCCGCATTGTCTCTCAGAACATCAACTACGGCGACATCTGCCCCGGCTTCGGCGAGGGCAAAGGCCAATCCCCGTCCGATGCCGCGTCCGGCTCCGGTCACAAGGGCCTTTTTCCCATCCAGTTTGAACCGGTCAAGAATCATTTTTTCAATCCCTCATTTGACAATTTGTTTGACTGCATTGACGACGTCGGAGACGCCCAGTCCGTATTGTTCGCGCATCCAGGCCTGACAGCCGACCTTGGTGGCGTTCACGTCCGGCATGGCGATCCGTTTGAATGGGACATTGCCCGCTCCTTCATCCATCAGGACTTCTGCGACCGCACTGCCCGCACCGCCGCAGATGTTGTGTTCTTCCAGCACGACAATGCCGCCGGTCTCTTTTGCGGCGCGCAGGATCGCATCCTTGTCGATCGGCTTGATCGAATAAAGACTGACCAGACGGCAGTTGATGCCTTCTTTTGCCAGTTCATCAACGGCTTTGACCGCGTTGATACCGACCGTTCCGGAGAAGAACACGGTGGCATCTTTGCCTTCGCGGATAAGTGATGAACCGCCGAGTTTCGCTTCAAAAGGTTTGTCGATGATAGCAGGTTCGCCCTTGTATCCGCAACGGAAATAAACCGGACCGTCATACTGCATCATAAGTTTGGTCAAAGCGGCAGTTTCAACCGGGTCGCACGGAGTCAACACGACCATATTCGGCAAAGAACGCATGATCGCGATGTCTTCGGTGGAGTGGTGTGAAATACCAAGTTCTCCATAAGCCATACCGCCGCCGATGATAACGATTTTCACATTGGCATTGTGATAACAGACGTCGTTACGGATCTGTTCCAGACAGCGCAGGGTCGGAAAGTTTGCAATGGAATAGGTGATGGCAATGTTGCCTTCCATGGCGACGCCGCAGGCGACACCGGTCATATTCTGTTCAGCCACGCCGCAATTAATGAATCTGTCGGGGAAAGTATTGGCAAAATCCTCAATTTCACCATAACCGATATCCGCCAGAATCATAAAAACACGGGAATCCTTTTTGGCGATTTCCAACAGTTCCTTATTGAATACTTTTCTCATTTTGCAGCCTCCACTTCTTCAATTGCTTTGTCCCGGAGTTCTTCAGTCAAACCGCCGTAATGCCATTTGTAGTCGTTTTCCATGAAGGAAACGCCTTTACCTTTGACCGTGTGGTAAATGATAGCGGAGGGTTTGTTGTTGCACAGCGGCAGGTCACGCAATGATTCATAAACAGCCATCTGATCGTGACCGTCAGCTTCCTTCACAGCCCAGCCGAAAATTTCAAGTTTTTCTTTGAGAGATTCGAGGTCGATGATGTCTCTGGATTTGCCCAATGCCTGCAGTCGGTTGTAGTCAACCAGCATGATGAGGTTGTCAAAATGGTGCTGACCGGCAAGCATGATCGCTTCCCAGGTGGAACCTTCATTCAAATCACCATCGCTGGACATACAGAAAATGCGATGTTTTTTATTCGCCTGTCTGGCTGCCATAGCCATGCCGCAGGCCACGGGAAGACCGTGTCCCAGCGATCCCGTGGAGAATTCCACGCCCGGTATGTGGTGGGAAATGTGTCCGCTCAGTTTGCCGTTGTCACAATAATATTCATTGAGCCATTCCAGCGGGAAGAAGCCGCGTTCCGCCAGTACCGAGAGCAGCGCCGCACCGCCGTGGCCTTTACTGAGGATGAAACGGTCACGGTCCGCTTTCTTCGGCTCTTTCGGATCGACGTTCAAGATTTGTGTGTAAAGCACCGGCAGTATGTCCGCCATCGAAAGCATGCTCCCGATGTGCCCGCTTTTTCCTTTGTGAACCATTTTCAAGCAATGGATCCTTACTTTTCGCGCCAGTTCGCGGCACGTTTTCAATTCTCTTTCGTTCATTGTTTCCTCCTTGTTAAGGGTATTTTTTTCACTTATCTAAAAATATACCCGGTTGCCGGAAAAGTCAAATAAAAATGCGAAGAAATATTGATTTTTTCAAAAAAAAGTTATTGTCCTGAATTTTGTGAAAAATATTTATATATTGCCAATGTTGACGACAACATTGCTGATTGCTCTTGCCATTGAAAATCCGGTATATCAAAACCTCTTGTGTCAGTTGCAAATTTATTTTCAAGATTTCAGCGAAAACCTTGTTTTCAAAGGCATCTGTGAACTTTTTTACCAATTCGTCCAAAGAAAAACCGTTTTCTGCTTGACAAATCGACATTTCCATAGTAATTTTATTACGCATCTGATTCTTCCTTTATTTTTTAAAAATAAAGATCAGATGCACTTTTGTCAAAACAACTCGTCCCAGCACAAAATTTGGGACATTAACAAAAAAAAAGAGTATTTTACCTTCATCATGAAAGAGAAAATTTTAAAACTGAACGACATCAAGATCAAGAATCTGCAGACGGTGCTGGATATCCTGCTGCAGTCTGAGGGATTGTCGCGCACGGAAATCGCCAGAAAAACTGGTTGTGACAATACGACTGTCACGCGTGCGGTGCGGGAACTGCTCAACCGGGGGATTCTGATTCGCGGCGAAAAAATCGGACAGAAACACGGCCGTCCGCAGCAGATCCTTAAATTCAATCCCGCAGGCCCTTCGCTGATCGGGATTTCCCTGGAAGCCGAACGGATCAACGGCGTGGTGACGGATCTGCGCGGAGAGATTCTGGAACGTAAGGAGGTGATTTTCCGCCAAAGTCCGAGCCGCAAAGAGTTCCTCGCAGCCGTTTCGCTGGTGATTCGGGATTTGAAAGAGAAGGCGAAAGGGCGCTTTGTGGGAATCGGAGCTGCCGCTTACGGCAGTTACAGCGGACCTGAATTCAAGCTGGAAAGCGCTGCTGCATTGCCGGTGTTGAATGGGGTGGAACTCCAGCCTTTCCTCAATCGCGAAGCTGAATGCGAAGTTACGATCTGCGGCCACCTGGTGGCAAAAATGGCTTTTTTGACACGGATGTTTCCTCAATTCAATACAGGGGCGGTCATGCTGATTTCATCTGGCAGCGGCATCGGTTCCCTGATTTCCGAGCAAGGACGTTTTCTCTTTGTCCGGAACAATCAAAGCGGCGAACTGGGGCATACGATCAGTGTGCCGGACGGCATTCCGTGCGGCTGCGGACGGCGCGGTTGTTTGGAAACAGTGGCATCGATTCGGTCTTTGCTGCAAAATTGCCAGACAACTCTTGGTAAACCCGATTTAAGTTTTGAAAATTTGTGTTGTCTTTTTCAAAGCGGCGATTCCCGGATAGTCCGCGAAGTCAAAGTGGCGGCTTCCTTTTTAGCTATGGCAATTGCCAATCAGCTCAACTGCTATCCGATGGATCAGCTGATCATCACCGGACGGATGCTTGAACTGGGAAATGATTTTCAGTCTATGCTGGAGGAGAAGATCAATTACATGGTATTCCCTGCTGTGAAATCCGGCTTGTCTATGCATTTTATCCGATCAGATTATGACAATTCTCTGGCCAGAGGAGCTGCGATTTTTGCTGAACGTACCGCCGATGTGCGTTGTTCTGTTGATTGACTTTTTTTTGGAAGTTAAAGACTGATGATTGACAGCATACGGTGAATGAAAGCTCAAAACAAATTAAATACAAAGACAGCAGAACTGGAGAGAAACAGATCAACGGGGTTATGTTACGCCCCGATGATCCGGAGATGGGAAAGAAG
>JAZUPS010000284.1:0-3572 GCA_045605305.1 Victivallaceae bacterium | reverse complement strand
GTTAAAACTGCTCTTTCCATACAATTTTCCAGCTCTCTGACATTGCCCGGCCAGCGGTAACTGGTAAGCATATTTACTGCACCAGTGGAAAGTCCGGTGATTTTTTTATTGTATTTCAAATTCCTTTTTTCGATAAAATGTTCTGCAAGCAGCAATATATCCCCTTGCCGGTCAGCCAGATCCGGCATCATTATCGGAAAAATATTCAGCCGGTAATAAAGGTCTTCCCGGAAAAGATTTTTCTCCATAAGCTCTTCCAGATTGCGGCTGGTTGCGGCAAGAAATCTTACATCTGAATGCAGTTCCTCGTTGCTGCCGACTCTGGAAAAGGTTTTTTCCTGCAAAAAACGGAGCAGTTTCACTTGAGTTTGGGGAGTCAAATCGCCGATCTCATCAAGAAAAAGCGTTCCGCCATTTGCCGCTTCGGCTCTGCCTATACGCCGGGATACCGCCCCGGTGAACGCCCCTTTTTCATGGCCGAAAAGTTCACTTTCCACCAGACTTTCCGGCAATGCGGCACAATTCAATGCAATAAACGGTTTATCCTTGCGGTTGGAAAGCTCCACGATCGCTCTGGCCAGCAGCTCTTTGCCGGTGCCACTGGAGCCGCGGATCAGCACGGTTGCATCCGATGGAGCCACTTGCCTTACCTGCTGAAAGATCGCTTGCATTTCCCGGCTGTTGCCGATCAATTTACCGGGATTGGCTGACAGCATGTTCCGCAGTTTGCGGTTTTCATCCATCAACGACTGCCGTTCTGAATGCAGTTCAATACACTCTGCGGCGGCATCGGCGGTGATCCCCGCCACGATCTCCAACAATGCTGCATCCTGTTCCAGATCGCTGTTGGAGTCCACCGGGCGGTCAATGGAAAGAGTGCCGATGATCTCTTCGTGATGAAAAAGCGGCACGCATATAAAAGCCACCTGCCGGGTATATTTGTGCCGTCCGGTGCGGTTCAGAAAACGGGGGTCTTTCCGCAGATCAGGAATGATATGGCTGCGGCCGGTTTCGGCAACATGCCCGGTGATGCCTTCGCCGATATGGTAAGAACCCAACTTCTTTTTGCTCACGTCAAGTCCCGGGGAGGCTTCGATTTTCAGGGTGTTATCAACCAGGAGGGTAAAAGTGCCGCACAACATCCCCATGCGCAGTTCCAAGATGTCCAAAACTTTCTCAAGCAAGATATTGACATCCCGCTCATGGATGATGACTTGGCTTACCTCCTGTATCATAGAAATTTCAGGTGATATAGAGCGTTTCATCATGCTTTAATATAACTCAGCAACGCAATTTTTTCAAGTTATTTTGTATTCTTTTCAGGGCGATTTCTGTTTGTTCCGGGTCGCCGAATGCGGTCAGCCGGAAATATCCTTCGCCGTATTTTCCGAAGCCGCTGCCGGGGGTGCCGACCACTTCGCAACTCTCCAGCAAACGGTCAAAAAACTCAAAGGAGTTTGCATTATCCGGCAATTTCCACCAGATATAGGGTGCGTGTTCGCCGCCGAATACGGTAAAGCTGCACTCCTGTAATTTTTCCCGTATGAGTTTTGCATTTTTCATATAACCATTTATGGCGGAATATATTTGTGCTTTGCCTTCGTCAGAATAAACCGCCTCTGCGCCCCGCTGCACGATATAACTGCAGCCGTTGAACTTGGTGCATTGTCTGCGCAGCCACATCTTGTGCAAAGAACTCATTTGCAGCGGAACTGTTGTCACAGCGCAGCGCACTCCGGTAAATCCGGCAGTTTTGCTGAAACTGTGAAATTCAACAGCGCACTTTTCTGCTCCGGCTATTTCATAAATGGAATGAACCAGAGAATCATCCTGAATGTAAGCTGAATATGCCGCATCGTACAAGATGACCGAACCATTTTCTATTGCATAGTCTACGAACATGCTCAATGTTTCGCGGCTCAAAACAGTTCCGGTCGGATTGTTGGGGCTGCAAAGGTAAATTATATCAGCTTTTTTTCGGGGCAACTCCGGCTGAAAATTATTTTCAGCCGTGCAGGGCAGATAGATTATATCATTGCGCCCCGCCATTATGTTGCTGTCCAGATAGACCGGGTACACCGGATCCGGTATGGCAACCGAACAATCATTATTGAACAACTCCTGAAAATTTGCCACATCGCATTTGCTGCCGTCGCTGATAAAAATTTCTTCCGGCGATATATCAATATTCCTGCTTTGATATTCACCTTTTACCACGGCTTCCCGCAAAAACAAGTACCCCTGTTCGGGGCCATATCCCCGGAATGTGGCTTGATTTGCCATTTCTTCAACTGCGTTGTACATTGCTCTTATTACACAATCCGCCAACGGTTTGGTCACATCGCCGATCCCCAGACGGATAATATCTGCCCCGGGGTGGCTGGTCTGGTAATCGGTGATCTTCCGGGCAATGGTCGAAAAGAGATAATTATCCGGCAGCTGCCGGTACGCCTTATTCAATATATTCTCATTCATTATGAACTCCATATTTTATACGCCGAGGTCGATCATGGCATCTGCCACTTTGCGGAAGCCGGCGATATTGGCACCCATTACATAGTTATCGGGTTCTCCGAATTCAGCGGCGGTTTCCCGGGCAGATTCATGGATCTTTACCATGATCGTCCGCAATTTGGAATCGACTTCATCGCTTTCCCAATTCAACCGGATGGCATTCTGGCTCATTTCCAGACCGCTGGTGGCAACACCGCCGGCATTGGATGCTTTGCCCGGAGCGAAAAGTATGTTATTAGCTTGCAGGAAAGCGGTCGCCTCCAAGGTTGTCGGCATATTGGCTCCTTCGCAAACGGCAATACATTTATTTTTTACAAGAACTTCAGCATCCTGCAAGTCAAGTTCGTTTTGAGTTGCACAAGGCAAGGCTATATCACATGCAGTCAGCTGCCACGGGCGGCGGTTTTCATAATAAGTTGCCCGGGGGAACTTTTGAACATATTCAGATATACGCCCCCGCCGGACATTTTTCAACTCCTGAATATAGGCAAACTTTTCTTCATCAATACCATCCGGATCAATGACCGAACCGTTGGAGTCGGAAAGCGACAACACCTTTGCCCCCAGCATAAACGCCTTTTGTGCTGCATACTGGGCGACATTGCCGGAGCCGGAGATCAGAACTTTTTTGCCTTCCATATCCATATTTCTGGTTTTGAGCATTTCCTGTGCAAAGTAAACACAGCCGTATCCGGTGGCTTCGGGGCGGATCTTGCTGCCGCCCCAATTGACGCCCTTGCCGGTCAGCACGCTGTCGCAGGAGTTGACGATCCGCTTGTACTGTCCGTAAAGATAACCGATCTCTCTGGAGCCGACCCCGATATCACCGGCGGGTACATCGATGGATGTACCGATATGGCGGTAGAGTTCACGCATGAATTTTTGACAGAAATCCATCACTTCGCGCTCACTTTTGCCCTTGGGGTCAAAGTCGGAACCGCCCTTGGCTCCCCCCATGGGCAAGGTGGTAAGACTGTTTTTAAAAATCTGCTCAAACCCGAGAAACTTCAGGATGCTCAAGTTGACCGACGGGTGAAAACGCAAGCCGCCCTTGTAAG
>JAZUPS010000283.1:0-13958 GCA_045605305.1 Victivallaceae bacterium | reverse complement strand
TATCTTTCATCCGCCGTTACCGGGAACATCATCTGATGAAAAATCTGCTTTACGGAGCCAGACTCGGAGCGGCCTCGCTGGTTTTTTATGCGGTATTGATCTTCGTTGAGCTTTCACTGCTAAAAACGCCGTTATCCGGCGGAAAAATGCCGGAGATCTCCGTTGGCGGAACTCTGATCGCAGTGATTTCATTCATCCTGATCAGCCGTTTCAAACTGCAAAGCACCTGGGTGATCCTGATTTCAGGATTACTGGGGGCGTTGCTGATGCCCTTTACCGGGTGATAAAAACAGGGATTTTTCTCCTTTCTTTTCTCTTTAGAGAAAACGTGCTTGAAAAAAGTGCTTTTCCGGTGTATTGTAAGGGCGTGTAAATTCAGTTTAACTCAACCTATACGAAAGAGAAAGATTCATGAGCGAAAACAGTGTCAATCCCAACAGTAATGCCGGCGAGTACAGTGCCAGTAAGATTACCGTTCTGGAAGGTTTGGAAGCCGTCCGGGTGCGTCCTTCAATGTATATCGGTGACACCGGTGAACGGGGCCTGCATCATCTGGTTTACGAAGTTGTGGATAACTCCATTGATGAGGCTTTGGCCGGTTATGCGACCGATATCCGGGTGACTATTCACGAAGACAACTCCATTTCGGTGCAGGATGACGGCCGGGGTATCCCGGTGGATATGCACGAAGGCGAAGGCAAACCCGCCGTTGAGGTGGTGTTGACCGTGCTGCACGCCGGTGGTAAATTCGACCACAACAGCTACAAAGTTTCCGGCGGTCTTCACGGCGTGGGTGTCTCCTGCGTGAACGCCCTGAGCGACTGGCTCAAAGTCGAAGTCCACCGGGATGGTAGAAAACATCAGATCGGTTTCCAGCGCGGTATCACCACCGAAAAACTGGTCGATCTGGGCCCCACGGAAAAACGGGGAACCAAAGTGAGCTTCAAACCCGACGGAACCATCTTTCAGACCACGATCTATGTGCGGCAGATCCTTGCCAACCGTCTCCGGGAACTGGCGTTCCTCAATCAGGGCATCCGCATCACCCTCTGCGATGAGCGTGAAGCCATTGACAGTTCCGCCCGTCAGGAACTTTTCTACTTTGAGGGCGGTATCAAAGAGTTCGTCGCCCTGCTCAATGAAGACCGTCAGGTGCTTACCCCCGATGTCCTCTACTTCCACCGGGAAAAAGACGGCATCGATGTGGAAGTTGCTCTGCAGTACACCGATACCACGGTTCAGCAGATCCGCTCCTACACCAACAACATCAACACCATCGAAGGCGGTACTCACCTTGCCGGATTCCTCTCCTCTCTGACCCGTACCATCAACAACTACGGCAAAGAGTTCATGAAAAAGGAGTTTGAAAAGGATACCGTCAAACAATCCGACGTCTGCGAAGGACTTTCCGCCGTGGTCAGTGTCAAAGTTCCCGATCCGCAGTTCGAGGGACAGACCAAGACCAAACTGGGCAATCCCGAGGTCAGCGGCATCGTCGGAGCGGTGATCAATGAGGAGCTGGGAGCTTTCCTTGAGGAACACCCCGATCTGGCAAAACGTATTGTCGGCAACGCGATCCTCGCCTCCCGCGCCCGGGAAGCGGCGCGCAAAGCCCGGGAAAGTGTCCGCAAAAAAGGTGCAACTCTGATCAAAGGAAAACTTTCCGACTGCTCATCCCGCGATCCGGAAAAGTGCGAATTGTACATCGTAGAGGGTGACTCAGCCGGCGGTTCAGCCAAACAGGGCAGAGATGCCCGTTTCCAGGCGATCCTGCCCATCCGCGGTAAATTGCTCAACGTGGAAAAAGTCCGCCTTGACCGGGTTTTTGACAACAAGGAGATCCAGTCCCTCTTTTACGCCATCGGCTGCGGTACCGGCGATGAATTTGATGTCAGCAAGGCCCGTTATCACCGGGTGGTGATCATGACAGATGCTGATGTTGACGGTTCCCACATCCGCACACTGCTGCTGACCTTCTTCTTCCGGCAGATGCGTCCGCTGTTGGAAGCCGGATATGTCTACATTGCCAAACCGCCGCTGTATGAGGTGAGCAAAGGTAAAAAGTCCAGCTACATCGATACCGATGAGCAGTTGAGCCGTTATCTGGTGGAACTGGGCTTGGAGGATATGCACATTTTCCGTAACGGCGAAGAGATCCCGACAGATGATGTCCGCAAGATCATCGCCCTTTACAACCGCGCCGCTCAGGCGGGCAACGGACTTTCCCGCTGCGGTCTGGAAGCGGATGATTACTTCGCTCAGGTGCGGGAAGATGGACGTTGTCCGGTGGCGCATATCACTGTCCGCGAGCATGACGGTACTTCCACCGCCCACTTTGCCTACACCGGCGAAGAACAGCAGCAGATCATTGCTGAAGCGGAAAGACGTCTGCGCTCCGTCGGCACTTTCGATGACGCGGCTATCGCCAGCAGGATCGATTCTGTGGGTATCTTTGAAGCGGAAAACTGCGTGGGTATCGTGGCTGATGCCGCCGCACTGGATATTCATCCGGCGCAAATCTTCTCCGCCGCAGCAGAACCGCTCTTTGAAGTTTCCGGCAAAGACGGCAAAAATACCGCCCCCGTATTCTCTCTCAAGGAGCTTTTCACCACCATCCGCAACAGCGGGCAGAGCGGCAGCGGTCTGCGCGTCACCCGTTACAAAGGTCTCGGTGAAATGGACTACGATCAGTTGTGGGAAACGACCATGGACCCCAAAACCCGTACCATGATCAAAGTTACCATGGAAGATGCAATGAATGCGGATAAGATTTTCAACTTGCTCATGGGCGACGTGGTCGAACCCCGCCGTGAGTACATCGAAAAACATGCCGCGAAAGTTAAAGATCTGGATATTTGATGAAAGGAACAGTATACTATGGCTGAAAAAGATATACCGATGGTTGACCGGGAAAAAAGTTTGCTTCTGGCGATCAGTCAGATCGAAAAGGAGTTCGGCAAAGGTTCGATCATGCGCCTGGGCGCCAACGCCGCCGAAACCGATGTACCGGTGATCAGCACCGGCAGTATGTCACTGGATATAGCGCTTGGCGTTTACGGCTTGCCCAAAGGAAGGATCGTGGAAATTTACGGTCCGGAATCAAGCGGTAAAACCACCCTCTGTCTCCATGTTATCGCCAATGCACAAGCCGCCGGCGGCAATGCCGCGATCATCGACGTGGAACACGCGCTGGATCCCGCTTACGCCCAAAAAATCGGCGTGGATGTGGATAAACTGGTGGTCTCCCAGCCGGATTGCGGCGAAGATGCACTGAATATCGCCGACACGCTGATCCGGAGCAACGCTCTGGATGTGCTGGTGGTGGACTCCGTTGCGGCGCTGGTTCCCCGGGCTGAGATCGAAGGCCAGATGGGTGATTCCCATGTCGGTCTGCAGGCGCGGCTGATGTCTCAGGCTTTGCGTAAGATCACCGGTGCCGCCAGCAAGAGCAAAACCTGTGTTATCTTCACCAACCAGATCCGGGAAAAGATCGGTGTGATGTACGGCAATCCGGAAACCACTCCCGGCGGAAATGCCTTGAAGTTCTACGCCTCTGTGCGTATGGATATCCGCAAATCCACCGCCATCAAAGTCGGTGATGCAGTTACCGGCAACCGGGCGCGGGTGAAGGTGGTCAAGAACAAAATGGCACCCCCCTTCAAAATCGCTGAATTTGACATCATGTACAACGAAGGCATCAGCAAAACCGGTTCCATCCTCGATGTGGCAACGGATATGGGGATCGTGGAAAAACGCGGTTCATGGTTCAGTTTTGACGGCGCCCAGCTGGGTCAGGGCAGAGACCAGACCAAACAGCTTCTGGCGGATGATCCGGAGTTGCAGCAGAAGATCAACGACCGGATCAAAGAGCAGATCGCCGCGGCAAAAGCTGCCGCCGCACCCAAAAAAGCTGATGATGCCGGAACTGCGGCTCCGGTAACTGAATAAGAGGTTCAGACAGTGGTGAAAATTCCTCTGCGCCAGTTGATGCTGACCGCCGTATTGGGAGCGGCGGCGGTGCTGTCTGCCGACGAAGCGGTTCAGCGCCGTCTCGGAGATTCCGCATTTTATGCCGGGGATTACCGGAATGCGATCTCCTCCTATGTCAGCGCCATGGAACTGGCGGATAAAGAGAATAAACCCGACGGCTGGGCGGCAAGTGCGCTCAATCTCGGCGTGGCTTATCTGCACAATGGCGACATTGCCGGAGCGCGGAAAGTTTACGAGGAGTTCCGCCGCCGTTATCCGCTGCGTTCAGCGGGGACATTGCCCGGCGACCTGCTGGCGGCAGAGGGAAAAACTGCGGAAGCGGAAAAGTTCTTTCAGGCACTCTTATCCGGCAATGCTCCGGAAATGGAGGATGCCGCCCGTTTCAGTCTGGCGATGCTCTATTTGAAAAGCGGCAGACTTTCGGAAGCCAACAAAATCTTTTCCCAGCTGGCGGAGAAAAAAAGTTCTCCGTGGGCGGCAAGCGCGCGCAATGAGATGCTCTATACGCTTATCCGGTTGAACCGTTGCCCCGAAGCGCTGGCGAAGATCGGTGAGATACCTCCGGAAAAGCGCAATGCCGATGTGGAATTGATGCGTTATCTGGCAGAGGTTTACTCCGGCAATACGGAAAATCTGGAGAAAAATTTCCAGACCTTTTTGAACAAAATGCCCCCTGCTCCCCATGTGCGGCTGATGGAACTGCTCTCTCAGGCGGCAGTTGCGGCGGAAAAGGCGGGGAAATATGAGTTCGCCGTGGAGTCTTTGCAACAGGCACTCTCCTTTGCAGTAGACCGCAAAATCAAACAGCACCTTCACAAACTTCTGGTGAAAACCATGCTCTCATCCTCCCCGGAAAAGGCGGCGATGGAGGCAAAGGAGTACAGCAAAATCTATCCCGATGCCGCCGACCGGGCGCAGGTGATCATGGGAGCCGCATCCGGGCAGAAGGATCAGAAAAATCTGGCATTGGGGCTCTACTCATTTATCATCGACGGCGACTTCACCCCCGCTGAAAAGGTGGCGGCGGCGATGGCGGCGGTCAATGTGACCGAAGCGGCGGCGGACTTTTCCGGATTGGCAAAAATTTCCCGCTTCCTTACGGCTCAACTGCCATTGGAAAAGAAGTTGGCTTATCAGTGCCGTTACGCGGCATTTCTGGAAAAAAGCGGCAAGCTCTCTCTGGCGGAAAAGGAGTTGAAAAGCGCCTTTGAAAACAGCAAAAGCTCCAATTTCCCGGCATCCAAAGAAAAAGTTATGCTGGAACTGCTGAATTTTTACATCCGGCAGAATAATACCGACCGAATCAAGTTCTGGGCGCTGAAGCTGGAAAATTCCTCCTCTCCCGCCTGCCGCCGGAGTGCGAAGATCGCTCTGGGCAAAGCGCTGGATAAAGAGGGAGATCCCCAGACGGCGCGGAAAAAGTTCATCGAAGCGGCGCAGGCAGTGCCGTCACTGGCGGCAGAAGCGGAGTTTATGGCTGCGGCGATGGCGGCAAAATCCTTTGATTATGCCACCGCCGCCGCAGAGTTCGCAGCTCTGGCGGCAAAGTATCCGGACTTCCTCAAAACTCCCGAAGCGCTTTTTATGGCGGCTGACCTTTACTCCACGGTAAATGATCCGGCAAAAGCCAATATGGCGGCAGAAATGCTGCAGAAAAAATATGCCGCCAGCGAAGCATTTGCAGCGATGATCCTGCGCAATGCGGCGGCACGGGGAAATTCCGGAGATATTGCCGGAGCATTGGAGGAGCTTCAGCAGTTGGAGAAAAAATTTGCCTCATCCCCGGTCGCCGATGAAGCGGCAATGATGCGGGCGGTCTTCCTCCTCCGGAACGGGAACGAAACAGAGGCGGTGAAAATTTTCTCCCGTCTGGCAAATTCCTCCAACGCCCAGCACGCCGCCGAAAGCAGCTGTTCACTGGGAGAAATCTACTTCAGCCGGGGCAAACTTACCGAAGCGTTTCAGGCATTTATCAATGCATCAATTAAAATGCCCGGTTCCCTGCTTGCCGATGTGTCGCTGGGCAGAGCGGGAGATTGTCTGCGGCTGGGAAAAGCGCCTCTGCCGCCGGAAAATATCGCAACGGCAGCAGAAATTTTTGAAAAGCTGGCAACATCGAGCCGTTTTCCCCATATCCGGCTGCAGGCATTGTGGAAATTGGGAGATATTTACGAAAGTCAGGGAAAAAGTGCTGAAGCACTGACCCGCTATGAACAGGTGATTTATGCCGCCCTGGCAATGATCGAACAGGGAATGCTCCCGGAAGCGCAGTGGTGCGAAAAAGCCTGCGAAAGAGCCTTGTATCTCATTGCCATAAAACGGGAACCCGGCGCTTGGCAGCGGGGGTTGCGTTTACTGGAAAGATGCCGCAGTCTGATGCTGCCGGATAGTGATTTTATTGAAAAACAGCGGAATGAGTTCCGTAAAAACCTGAAACAACGGAGATGAAAATATGTTTCTGATCAAATTGATCAACGACGGCGGACCTGTCATGTGGGTGATTCTGGCGTGCGCGGTATTGGCACTTTTTATTTTTCTGCTCAAGGTGTTTCAGTTTCACCGGGATGAGATCAGCGTGCGAGAGTTTATGCGCGGCTTGCTCAACGTGCTGGGCAGAGACGGATTGGTGGAGGCACTGACGCTGTGCGACACCACGCCGGGGCCGGTGGCACGGATCCTGACTGCCGGAATATTGGCGCGCAATCAGGGAGATACCAACATCCGTCCGGCGATCGACAATGCCGCCATGGATGAACTGCGCAAACTGGAACGGCACATTCCCCTTTTCGGTACGTTGAGTTATGTTCTCATTCTGTTGGGGCTGCTGGGAACGGTGCTGGGTATGCTTGAGGCATTTGAAGCGATCCAGGCAAGTGAGCATTTTACCGCCGGAGCGCTGGGAATACCGCTGGCAAAGGCACTGCTCTGTACCGCGGCGGGATTGACCCTTGCCATTCCCTGCCACGTCGGTTACACCTATTTGATGATGCGGGTGGAAGCGCTGACGATGGATATGGAAAAATCCGCGCTGGAACTGACCGGATTTTTTGAACGGCAGGAAAAGAAAGAATCCGTTCCGGAGGTCAAAGCATGAATCAGGCACGGGAAGCCTTCGGCGTCCGCCGTTACCGGACAAAGCTGCGCCCCTTGTGGCGTATCGGTCAATGTCTGGCGCTGTTGAACCTCTTTTTGCTGCTGCTGTTTTTTATTCTGCTGGCATCATCTGTGACCCGGATCTCCGGAATCAAGGTGAATCTGCCTCAGGCAAATGTGCCGCTGTCAACGGGGTTGGGCAGAGCGATTTTGACCGTTGTACCTGCCGCTGAGGCCGGAGGCGAATGCCGGATATATTTCCGCGACCGTCAGATTTCATGGGAACAGCTGCGGCGGGAACTGGTCAGCGACAAGCGGCGGGAAAAGGTGTTGATAATCCGGGCGGATAAGGATATTCCCTCGGGCGAATTGACCCGGATAATGAGTATTGCTGAAGCGGCACGGATGGAGAGTTTCATCGCAGTTCAGCCGCTGAAATCCCGATCGGAGACCAGATTTGAGTAAAAAATTCACCATCCGCCAACGGAAAAGATTCGGCAACTGGCGCAAATTCAGCGGTATTTCGCTTGCGGCACTCTCAACGGCAGCGGTGATCGCAGCAATGGGGGCTTTCCGCTACGAGTACCGGCAAAGTCAGGAAAAAGAGCAGACGGCATCTATAATCCGTCTGGACCCGGAATTCAACTACCGGCTCTTTGAGATGCTTGACCGCCACGACCCGGCGCGTACCTTCGGAGTTACGGGGGGAAGTTTCGGGGAATTACTGCCGCAGAAAAAGTACGGCGTGGATCTGGAAATCGGAACTCTTCCACCTCTTGCGGTAAAAAAAGAGGCGGTCAGTGACACGGTGATTCCGGTGGAAAATATTCCGGTTTCCAGCCGTTATGCCGGAGTTCTGCCCGCCGGAGCGAAGGTGAAAAAGGTTCCATTGCGCACGCAGGTAACTGCGCAGGATGGCAGGGTGATAAATCTTGCCGCACTGGAAAAATTGACCGGTAAACCGACTGCGGTGAAAAGTGCGGTGAAAATTTCCGGTTCCGGAGCATTGCTCAGGGTGGCTACGGTACATTCAAGCGGTGATAAAGAGCTTGACCGCAAGGCGGAACTGGTGCTTAAAAGCGCCGGATTGTCAAGCGGAATATATTTGATAACATGGTATGCGAAAGCAGGTGAAAGATGATCGGCATAAACTTTACAGATTTTTTCGTCATGATCCTGATACTGCTTTTTGCCTATCTGGCGTGGCTGTGGCTGAGGGAAAATCAACGTATCCGGCGCAATGAACGGCAGTTGAACAGCCGGAGATTGTTTTTCTGCCGCAAGGATGGATTCTTTTTCGCCAAACATCCGGTATCGGTCTGCCGCTGTCCCAAGTGCAACCGTTACTGCATCCTTCAGCGCAGTGCGGTGGTCGATCTGACTATGAAACATCAGAATAAAACCAAAATCATTCCGCTGATCATCATGGCATTGGGGATAACCTTATCCGGCTGTGTGCCGTGGGGAACGCCGCCGGAAGGACACATCACCGGCAACGATCCCAGAGATGCCCGGCAAATATCCACTCCGGCTGAAGCGATGGACTACCTCATATCTTCCCTGACCGTGGCACTGTTGAATAACTGTCCCGGAGAAGCGGTACAGTTGGCAGGCGACCGGAAATCGGCGGCGCTGAATCGCCGGGTACTTTATGAAAGCGGCAAAATTTCCGGCAACCGTGCCACTCTTGGCAATAGTATCTGGGTGCTGAAATCAAGCTGGGTCGAAGACAAAATCGCCATTCAACTGCTCAAAAGCGGCGAATGTGTCTGGAGCGAAAGTCTGCAATGCACCTTTGACCCGGCTCAACTGCAGTAACTCTCAGATTTCACTGTAGTTGCCGAGGAAGGTGAATTTTCCTTCATCGGAAACCAGTTCCGCCAGAAGCCGCCGGACTTCCGGATCGACCAGCGATGCCGCGAAGTCGAAGTAGAACATATATTCAAAGTTTTCATCCCGTTTCGGGCGGCTTTCCAGTTTGCTCAAGTTGATTCCCAGCACGGCAAAACGTGCCAGAAGCCGGTAGAGCGCACCGGGACGGTGAGGCAGAACGCCCATGATACTGATTTTGGAAGCGCCGGGATAAATTTCCGGCTCTCTGGAAATGCAGATGAATCTGGTGTAGTTGGAGTCCCGATCCTGAATATTGTGAGCGGCGGCGCGGAGGTTGTAGATACCGGCACACTCATTGCTGGCAATGGCGGCAATATCTTTTCTGCCGGATTCACTTACGATCTTCGCCGCCATAGCGGTACTGCCGGCGGTGGTGCGCTTGACATTGCCGAGGGTTTTCAGGAAGTTGTCACACTGTTTCAACCCCTGTTCATGGGAAATGACCTCCCTGATGTCAGAAATTTCCGCTCCGGGAGGCAGCAGCAGACAGTGGCGCACTTTCAGCCGGAAACTGCGGACAATGTAAAATTTGTGATCCAGCATCAGATCGTAGACCTGATTGATCGTTCCGGAAGTGGAGTTTTCTATGGGCAGAACTCCGTAACGGCAGAGCTTCTTTTCCACAGCGTTGAATACGGCGCTGAAATCGTTGAAATAGGTAATATCCGCCAGCTGAAAGAGCTGATCAGTGGCAAGCTGGGCGTAAGCACCCGGCACACCACAGCAGGCAACTTTGGCAGAGGTGGGAAAAAGCGGCGGAGTATTGGCTAAAGAGGCGGCGATTTTCTCCGCAAATTCCCCGTGTTCCGCATTGTTGCGGCGCTGATAGGATTTGCTCAACTCAAAGAGGGTGGAAAAGAGTATTCTGGCGCAACTGCTCAAATCCTCCCCGGATTCCCGGCTGATTTTCAGCAGAATTTCCCGCTCCCGTTCACTGTTTTCGATAGGCAATCCGGCGGCGGCTTTGAGTTTGCCGATAATGCCGCCGAGTTCCATGCGGCGGGCAAAGAGGGAAAGTATTTCCTCGTCGATGCGGTCGATTTCGTTTCTGGCATCACGCATTTCCATTTTAACTGCTCTCCTGTATTTACATCGCTTTGCAAGTGAGCTGGGCATCTTTGACGATGGCGATTTTTTTCATCAGCACATCAAAATCCGGCATGGTCAGGCTCTGCATACCGTCGCACTTGGCACAGGCGGGATTGTTGTGGACTTCGATGATCAATCCGTCAGCTCCGGCGGCAGCGGCGGCAAGGGAGAGCGGCGGAACAAATCTGGCGGCTCCGGCGGCGTGGCTGGGGTCGATGATCACCGGCAAATGAGAGAGGGTCTTCAGTGCCGGAATGGCGGAAATATCCAGCGTGTTGCGGGTGTAAGTCTCAAAGGTACGCACACCGCGTTCACAGAGGATGACATCCTCATTACCCGAAGCCATAATGTATTCGGCACTCATGAGCAGCTCCTGATAGGTATTGGCAAGACCCCGTTTGAGCAGAACGGGTTTGCTGGAGTGACCGAGCTGTTTGAGCAGTTCAAAGTTCTGCATGTTGCGGGCGCCGACCTGAATGACATCGACTTCAGAGAAAAGATCCAGCTGGGAAAGATCCATGATTTCAGTAACGATGGGCAGACCGGTATCTTTTTTCGCTTCCAGAAGCAGTTTGATACCCTCATCCCGCAAGCCCTGAAAGGCGTAGGGAGAGGTACGGGGTTTGAATGCGCCGCCCCGGAGCAGTTTTGCGCCGGAGGCTTTGACACTGCGGGCAACGGTGATGATCTGCTCCTCGCTTTCCACGGAACAGGGCCCGGCGATAACGGTCATATTTCCGTCACCGATCAGAGCATCTTTGACTTTGATAACCGTATCCAGCGGATGGAACTTGCGGTTGGCGTTTTTGAATGGTTCCTGAACCCGTCTGACCGCTTCGACGATCTCCATCTGTTCCAGCAGATCGATGTCGATTTTTGCGGTATCACCGACCAGCCCCATGATGGTCTGATGAAGACCCTGAGTGATATGAGGGGTGACCCCCTGGGATTCGATCCACTGGATAAGGTTGTGTAATTGATGCTGTTCCGGATTTTCTTTGAGAATGATGACCATTTTTTATTTCCTTATGTTATTGATTATAATCTTTTGAAGAGTTCTGAAATTGCCTGTGTAAAAAACAAACCCCGCTATGACCATTTTCACAGCGGGGTGGAATAACTTATTTTTTTCTGTCGTAATCTCAGCGTATTGCGGCAACAAGCACTCCGCCCCGCTTTCTAAAGTTGAAAACGGTGCAGCTGAAGCTAAATCGGGTGCTGTTGTCAAAAATACTCATTTCGTAAAATAAAACCTTTCGTTTATTTTTTAATGTAACCGCATTTTTTTATTTTGTCAAGCGGTGAAAAATAATTTTTTGGAAAAATTCAAAACCCGGAATAGTTTTCGGGAGAGTTTTGAAATCTCCTTCCAACAGGCAAAGTTCTAACTGCCATTTGCCGAAGCAAGGGTCTCTGCCAACTGCACGGCAAATTTTTTCCGGTAGTAAGACGTTGGTAAATAAGCGGATTCCACGGGATTATTCAAAAATCCGGCTTCGATCAGGAGCGCCGGAGTCCGGGAAAGGCGCAACACCTTGAATCTGGCGCACTTCACCCCTCTGCCGGGGACTCCGTTGAGAAAAGCAAGCTCCTTTTGCAACATAAACGCCGTAAAAACGGAGTTTGCCGCGGCTTTTTCCTCATCCCCATTCCGGGGTTCCAGCACGAAAATTTCCAATCCGGCAGATTTCGGATTGGCTGATGAGTTGTGATGTATGGAAATAAAAAGGTCGGCTTTCACTTCTGCTGCGATCTGCGGACGGCGGTCAAGAGTGAGAAATTTGTCGCTTTCCCGGGTCATGATCACCTTGAAACCGGCTTTTTTCAACTCGGCAGCCACGCTCTGCGCCAGACGCAGATTGAGATTCTTCTCCTTCTCTCCGTGAATGGAGAGCGCTCCGGAATCATGCCCGCCGTGACCGGGATCGATCACAATGGTTCTGATGGATAAAGTGCGCTTTTCCAGAAGCGGTTTCAGCAGCGCCGCCGCGGAACGCTCCGGAATATCCCAGCGGTTACCGGCGGTGACCGTTACCGGGTCGGGGAGAAAAACCGGAACTCCATTGAATATGACCGCATGACTGCCGGAAACCAGTTCAAGGGTGTTTCCGGCAGATTTCCAGATGGTTTTCACACCTTCAGAAGCGGCAAATTGCCAATTCTGCGCGGCAAGAGCGCCCGTTGATACCGGCGGAGCAACTTTTTTCACCTCCTTTTTTACCGGACAACCGGCAAAGACCAGCATCAGCAGGCAGAAGAGAATTTTTCCCCATTCCCTTACAAGGTGCATACAATTCCTTCACGGCGGGATTTTTCAGCGGCAAAGACCATCAGATGGCTTTCCAGAGTTTCATCGATACCGGTCAGTATCAGTGAGGGATCATTTTCCGCCACTGCCTGAACGAAGTTCTCCATGATCCCCGTATCGCCGCCGCCGTGACCGGAGTTGATCCCGCCGTCATTGAGCATGTCGGTATCCACGGTGCGGGTGGTTTCATCGAGGAAACGTTTGACGGTGATAACGGTGCTGTCGGTGGTTTCGATCTCACCAAGCGTACCGAAAATGCGGGTGCGGCGGCCGCCGATGAAGTTGAATGCGGTCATGGTCATGCTGGCGGTGGAACCGTCTTCAAAGCTCATATTGACCACCTGATTATCCACCACGTCATTATCACAGGCGTAAACACAGCGCCCGTAAGGTCCTTCAGCAAGAGCTTTTTCCAGTTTTTCCGGATTCGGCTCGGGAACAAGTACGTTGACCGGCCAGTTTTTCATGCCTTTGCTCATCCGGTCGCGGAAATAGATTTTGAGCGCGGAGTACGGACATGCCGATTCAATGCGGGCTGGACACTCCAGACAGCGGTCAGCAGCACCGGCAGGCTTTTCCGAAGCGCGGAAGTGGCGCAGTGAACCGAATGACTGGATGGCAACACATTTTTTGCCCATCACACCCCGCAGCCAATCCACGTCGTGACAGCTCTTGGCAAGCAGCATGAAACTTGATTCTGCCTCATTTCTCCACAAACCGCGGACAAAGGAGTGCGCCTGATGCCAGTAACCCACCGGTTCAAGGTGCTGAATGGAGACGATCTCACCGATCTCACCGGAATTGAGGATCTCTTTCAGGGTTTTGGTGTAAATGGTATAACGCAGAACGTGACAGACGGCAAACATGACTTTGGCTTTTTTGACCTCTTCCACGATGCGCAGACACGCTTCGGGAGTGGGAGCCATGGGTTTTTCCAGCAGGATATGATAACCAAGCCGGGCGCAGGCGATGGCGGGAGCTTCATGCATACTGTCCTGAGTACAAATCGCCACGGCGTCGCACATTTTGGCTTTGGCGGTAAATTCATCCCATGAACGGAAACAGTTTTCCGGAGCGATCTGATGCTCTCTGGCGACCTTTTCCCGGTAAAAATCTATCGGTTCAGCGACGGCAACGATCTTGAGCTTGTCGGGATTATTTTTCGCAAATTCCGCGTAACCTCTTCCCCGCGCTCCGGCGCCGAGGATTGCAATAGTAACAACTTTGCCCATAAAAAAACCTCTTTTTTGCTTGATTGGGTTGACATTGATTTACTATATACCGGAGAGAAGATTTTTACAATGCAGATTTTCGCAAAAAATATAGCTTATTCGTTCAGGAACGGCAAAATTCAACGCTCTGTCACCAACATGGGCTTATGATTTTTTTCGCCGCCCCCAAGAGACTGCAAGCCGCAGGAGGTATACCGATGCCATGCCCTGTCTGCAAGCCGTGGGGTGGAATTTGCCTTGCGGGATTTGCAAAGGTTCAGTTTGCCGGAGAGGGGGTGTTCCCCCTCTCCACTCATACTGCGCCCTTGCGGGCTTGTATGACCACTCCTCCTTCACCCTTCCCGTGAGTTGAA
>JAZUPS010000282.1:0-3259 GCA_045605305.1 Victivallaceae bacterium | reverse complement strand
TTTGAGATGGTTTGCTTAAAGTCAAGCCGATTTTGAAATTTTTTGGTAATTTTTATCAAATTCTTTATCGGCTATGACCATTCCCCGGAGAATTAATAACATTTTTCTCATTACAGCACATCGTGCCTGCATTCTGGTATTGCCTCTGGCAAGTAACCTGTCATACAAATCTTGCAAAACGTGAATACGTGGCAATGCTGTCTTCGAACACATATAAAGGAAGCGTCTGACCAAGGGGCTTCCTTTTTTGCTTAAATGAGTGGAATTGACACTTGTTCCGGATTGTTTTCTTACGGGATTCAATCCACTCATTGCAGTTATTTTCTCTCTTGTCTCATAATCTTTTAAAGACCCCAATTCGCTCAATAAAGTTACTGCAGTAGCCTGACCAATACCAGGCATAGAAGTCATAATGTCCACTTCATGTTTGATTTCCGGAGATATTGAAATGATCTTATCAATTTCCCGATCCAATCCCGTGATCTCTTTTTCTATGGATTTAATGACATTACTGCACATTCTTTTTGCTAGACTATCAATGACATTGTCATGATAATTTCCCATAGCAGTTCTCTGATCTTTCAAAAAAATTCTAGCGCGGGATAAAGAACGCAATTTTTCCATTTCCGGGGATATTTTCTTTTTGTTTTCCGGTGTGCGCTCTTTACCGTATCTTGCAATGACTTGGGCATCGCTTTTATCGGTTTTATTTTTGATATTCAAAGAAATACAAAATGATTTTATCGGTTCTGGATTGGCAATGATAATATTACACAAAGGAGATAACGCAAGAATCTTTTTCTCTAATTGAGTTGAATAAATTCCAGTAGATTCCATTACAATATTCAAAGGAAGATCATCAAAATTATCTTCTGAATATTCAGCAAAGAAGTCATTCTGCTGAGTTTGCACCCAACTCAAAAAACTTTTAACACCTGCATTGGTAAATTTGAATTCACGTTGCGGAAGATCAACCACTGATACAGCCGGTTGATTTTCAAATAACATCGGTAAATCCAGTGCAGCATGGAAAGATTTTGATCCAACATCAATGCCTACCCACAATTTTTTGTTTGACTCTTGCATTTTTACCTTTCTGTTGTATATTGATATATGTGCCTCACTGGTCATCCTTGCAACTATACGAACTTTATGTTCAAGATGGTGTTTACGACCTTTTGTGAAGAGCACGGTAACGGAAGACACGCATTACCTCAAAAACGATCTCAAAGATCTGGAAAAATTGGATGCTGTGTCTTCCGTGTGTTTTTTCGTGATCAACCGAAATCACACACCAGTTACCGTAGCATTACTTTGATCATCTGTCAAGCAGCAGCTCTTCGCCTTTGGCTCCGACGAGTTGAAATACCCATTCTCGCCAAAGGGAGCTGCTGCTATCTGATAACCGGGGAGTAATATACAAGGATAAATTTCCAGGCATCCTTCGCCCGCTCCGTTGCACTCCGCTTATTTTTGCAAGCAAAAAAAATCTACGGATAGCAAGACGGGCTTGCCATCCGTAGCTTTAGCGAAGGATGGTGGACGCTGGGAGACTCGAACTCTCGACCTCATCCGTGTGAAGGATGCGTTCTAGCCAGCTGAACTAAGCGTCCGGTTATATGCTTCTTAATATATCCGTATTTGCGGAAATGTCAAGCAAAGATTTTGAAAAAAGTATATTTTTTTCTGAATTTTCCCGAAGCAGGCTGTTTTTTCTCCGGTTACAGCGCAGGGAAAAGTTCGATCAGGGCTTTACAAAAAACTTTCATTCCCCGCAGATCCGGGTGATTGATCCCGTTGGTCATTACGCTCATATAAGGGATCCCGAGTTCAGAAAGTTCCGCATATTTTGCAGAGCCGTCAGCCAGTGCGATCCCGTTTTCTTCCGCAAATTTCCGGAGAAACTGCACAAAGAACCGGGGATCATCGGAGCGGTGGTGTGCATCGTCCCAATCCGTACCCATCCAGGATGGCAGGATCGTATGGGGAGTCAGGATCAGCCATTCTTTTCCGGCGGCACGGAGGCGTTTCAATACCTCGTTGTAGGAGTTTTTGATCGCTTCCTGCGGCAGACCCGCATCATTGACAAATTCGCTGACGATCAGATCAGCATCGGCATTTTCGATATATTTCCCGAAGTTGTGCGGAGAATCAGCACCTTCATCCAAAAAAGTTTTGGCGCATCTGCCGCCCCAGCCGTGACTTTGCAAACGGATATCGGCGGCAGGATATTTTTTCCGGAGTGCATTGTAAAAGAGCGTCTGCCAATGTTGTTTTTCCGGCAGATACACACATTCCGTAACGCTGTCTCCCCATGCGAGGATCTTCAGAGGTTCGCCGCTGCGGATCTTTTTCATTGTCTGCGGCAGAAGTTTTTCCACATCGCAGAGATCTTTCCGCTTTTTGAAAGATGTCCGCAGCACGGGATAGATCATACCTTCCCGCAGACGGTCATCGTGTCTGGAAAGATAAATATTGGCAAGGCGTTTCATTCCCTTTTTCAGCATGGGTATCTTCGGCATTACATCGTGGGCTTTTCCCTGAAGAACACTTATGGAGCCATCTGCGTTCAGCACAATGGAGTCGATCCGCGCACGGCAGAATGTATAAGAGATCCGCACCGGAGTTTCCGCACCGATCCTGCCGGATCCCAGCCTGCCGACGCATGCCCAGTTGTCATTGTATTCAAAATCTTTTCCCCGTTCGTACACGATTCCCCGGGGACCTTTGATCGTGACTGATCCGGGGATCAATGCACCTTCCGCCCAGCAATGAGCTTTTATGATCCGTTTCAATCCGTAATGAGTGTTCCAGCCGCAATGCTGCGGATCAAAAAGGGGCAATGCTTCACATTTTTCATTTTTGATACATACTGTATCTGTGGGAGCCAGCGTCAAATCTGCCTGGATACTGCCGTACCGGACATTCAGTGTCCATTTTGATTTTTTTGCGATCGTAAAAGAGAATATCTGTTTTTTCATTCTTTCACCATAGTTCAGAAGTTCCGTTTGCGATAATATAAATGCAGATCATTGAATATGAAAGCAGAAAAACAGATTTTTTTACGATTTAAACCATTTCGGCATCCCTTCGGAACGGAGGCGCGCCACTTCGTCTTTCCGGATCTCAAAAATCTTTTCCCTGACGGATATCAGACCGGGATCCCGGTATGGTACTCCGGCGGTGGAGTGCTGTGTGATATTGGCATCCTTTTCAGACAGGGGCATCAGATGTGCGGCGACTTTTTTATTTTTTACCG
>JAZUPS010000281.1:0-5010 GCA_045605305.1 Victivallaceae bacterium | reverse complement strand
ATGATTACTGCAGGGTCTTGGCGGAACCTTCGGGACTGTGTTTGGGAGCGTTCGGTTTTTATTTGAACGTTGCCAAGCAGGCTGGATTTCGCAGTCCTTGGCTCTTTCTTTTAGTGGGGGGATATTGCGGCTGTTTTGTTTGATGTACTTTTATAACAAGCGGGGATGTTATGTCGGAACTTGTACCATATAAAAAATTTGCAATCGGTTATGACCGTGTGGATGGAAAATCTTTTACGGCTATGATCGAACCATATCTTTCCACAATCAAAGAGGTTTATTTTTCATGGCCTGGGTTGATTAGTGGACGGGCATTGAAAGATGACAAAAATCTTGATCGGGAAAAAGAAATTCTCCTTGCTGATTTGATTTGGTGCCGGAATCATAGAGTTGGGCTTGACTTGCTTTTCAATGCCAACTGCTACGGTGAAAATGCGTTCGGGGAAAAACTGCGTTATCAAGTATATGATATCATCGAGGAACTGAAAGACAACGGACTTTTCCCGGAAGTGGTCACGACAACCTCCCAATACATTGCAAAAGTCATCAAGGTTAAATATCCTGAAATCGACATCCGTGCCAGCGTCAACATGCGGATTGAATCCACCAAGTCTATGGAATTTATCTCCGATATTTTTGATTCTTTCTACATCTGCCGGGATATCCAACGGGATTTGGATACTGTCAAACATTTTTATGACTGGAGCGAGAAGCACGGCAAAAAAATGTGTATGCTGGTCAACAGTGCCTGCTTGCGCTGCTGCCCTGTTCAGACATGGCACGACAACTTCCTTTGTCACGAAAGTTGGCGGGGAGAAGAACAAGAATTCATCTTGCGTTATCCTTATCGGCTTTGCGAACGCCATTTTAAGGAGCAGGAACATCTTGTTGATTATCTGCGTATGAGCTGGATCCGACCGGAAGACTTGCAGCATTACGAACCATACGCCTATACGATGAAACTTGCCACACGCAGAATAAATCATCCGGAATTGATGCTGCAAGCGTACTGCGAGGGCAGTTACAACGGCAGTTTGTTGGATTATATCGGGATAATCAGAGAAGATATTATTCTTGATAATAAATCTTTTCCAGACGATTGGTTTGAAAGCAAAATTGCCCAAAACTGTGGCAATCAACTGTACCGAATGCGGCAAATGCGATGAGGTCTTGAAAAAGATATTGAAAGAACCGGAAATTTCAAGACCGATTTATTCTTTTGTGAAAAATAAAATTTGAATATAAAATGGAGTGGTAAAAATGGCTGATTACACCGTTAAAACATTAAGTAGCGATGCCTCAACCGAAGGTTCTTTAGCCTATGCGATTGCACAAGTCAATGCCGGAAACTATACCGGAATAGCTTTTGATTCCTCTTTGAGTGGATACACTATAGACTTTTCTGTACTCACAGAGCTAAAAGGATATATTACAGCCAGCGACATACTTACTGCAGAAAATTTTTCGGGATCAGTTTTTGCTCATGCTGAAGACACCGGGTTAGCAGTTGCGATTCATGCAC
Source organism: Victivallaceae bacterium (assembly GCA_045605305.1). GTDB lineage: Bacteria > Verrucomicrobiota > Lentisphaeria > Victivallales > Victivallaceae > UBA1784. Next base: position 3,488 of record JAZUPS010000281.1, on the reverse strand, counting down.
GCACCTTCAATGCCAATAATTTTTCCGGACAACTTCAGGCTCAATCTGATGAAGGAAGTGCTTATGGACTCCAGTCTTCATCAGCGGCTTTTTATTTGAACAACGATATATTTAATGGTTCCATCAGTGCTACTGCCAAACAACTTGCTGCAGGTATTTATTTTTCGATCCAGCGTTCAGATAATAATACTTTTTCTCTGCTATCTACCGATTTCGGAACTGATATTACTGCTGTCAGTTCCGAAAAATCAGCGTATGGTATTTACGGCCAAATACGTAAAGATTATTCTTATGGGGATGGTTCTGCCAATGCGACTGTAAAAGTGGAAAAATTCAGTAGTCATATTTCTGTTTCTGGTATTGAAGCATCATATGGAATTTTCTTGAGTACAGCTTGTAGTTACTATGAGCGTGACACCGGTAGCTCACTTGTTGATATTGAAGATTTTTCAGGTTCAATAGAGGTTAAAAGTCAATATAATGCAACAGGTATTTATGTGACTGGACCAAAATCTGCGGAAATCAACATTGCAAATCTATCAGGAAATGTCAATATAGAATCTGAATCAAGTACGGCTACAGGCCTTGAGGGTAAAGTCGTTGAAGTTGGTAAATTAACCGGAACAATCAGCGTAAAAGGAAAAAATGCATATGGTATTAAAGCTTCTGAAACGTTGACCCTCAATAACTTCTCTGCGAGTAGACTTACTGTTTCGAGTCAAGAAACTGGAACTGCTTACGGTATTTACTCTTCCGGTAAGATCAATGGCGGGTATAAAGATGTTGTTGTCAAAGAAGCTGTATATGCCGAAGATGGAACGCTTGTCAGCGAAGCTGTGACGGAAAAACAGGAACAGGCGATGATCATTTCCGGAAATATCGATGTTTCCGGTGGAACAGACTCTTATGGTATTTCTGGAACAGATGTTCATCTTGCAGTTACAGAAGAGGCAAGTTTTGATGTGAAATCAACTTCCGGAAAAGCCGCAGCAATTCATTCTACCGGGACATTAACGTTGGATTCTCTGGCGGGAGAAATTAATACAATTACAGAAAGTAAGAATACTGCCTATGGTATTTATTCTTCCGGCAAGATTGAGATAGACAATTTGTCTGGAAGTATCTCAGTTTCCGGCGCAAAAGATGCTTATGGTATTTATGGTAGTAACTCCTTGAGAATGGATCATTTCGCCGGTGCTGTTAATGTCCAATCTGCTGAAGATGATGCGTGGGCGATAAAGACAAACAGCGAAGCGCAAATAAGTGATTTTGCCGGTGTAATTTCTGTGGAAGCTGAAAACTCTGCAGGAGGAATGTTCTTTGAGCACAATATGGCAAATCATTGGAACACCCTGCAGTTTACAGATATCGCCGGAACCGTAGATGTCAAATCCAACGGCAACGGATATGGGTTTATATCTGATCACACCAATTCAAATTCATTCGACACATATTTGATTTGGCAGATGGAAAATGTTTCTTCGCACATTACAGTAAACGCCAATGATACGGCCGCAGGAATTTATGCTGCCCGCACAAATACTTATTCCGGCCGTCATTATACAGAACGCTCTTTTTTGTATATCAGCGACTGGGATGCGAATCTGGAGATTACATCAAAAGAAAAAGAAGCCTTTGGTATTTATGTTTTCAGCAGCCGTAATCACTACAATCAAACTTTTGCTCATAACGGATTGTACCTGGCCGATTTTGCCGGAACCATGAGTATTACTGCCCAAATGGGGAATGCTTATGGTATCTATTCGGGGGCAGAAGCTTCAGACAGTGCAATCAATAGAACTGCCAGCGTAAATACTATACAGACACATGTTATTTCCTCTGATGATTTCTCGACCGAAATGGTTGTATCTTCGCAGAAAAATGCCTTTGGTATTTACAGCAATCCGGCCTACAATCACGGTATTATCTTTGGCGGAATGGTGGAGCCGGATCAGATTATCGGTGACCATAATATCGAATTGGATCACTTCCAGTTTAATGGCGAAATCATTGTTGATGGCCGGCAAGGTGCATACGGTATTGCCGGAGGTGTCTCAAAATATATCACTGTCAATGGTATTATTGCTGCCGGAAATTACGGAATATCAACAGAGAAAGCAGTTGAGGATGTGCGTAATATTCTGCACTCGTTTGACCGCGCACAATGGAACGGAGTGAATTTGATCTCAAATTCTACCGGTTATGCCATTGTGGATGGTTATGTTGATGAAACAAACGGCAGTCTGCAATTAACTTCATCTGTTGATGATATAATTATTAACGCTAATGCGCTTATTCTTGGCAGCATCGCTCTTGGGGGCGGTACCAATACATTGACAGTTTCTTTCGGTGCACAGATTTATGGGGATATTACGGCAGACAGTTTGAATCTGAATTTTACCATAGATTCTGCATCTTCAAATAATCCGGTTATTACAGCTGATGTTGCCGGTGCTTTGATTGGGACAAAAACAAACTATACGATTAATCTTTCTTCCAATTCTCAAAGCGGCAGATATGTCCTGGCAACGGCGGATGATCTTTCTGCGCTTGCCGATAAAACCTTTACCGTCAATTATCTCGGCAACGCATACACGCTTACTGCCGAAGACGATTTTGAGGATAATCCTTTCGTGGATATCAATATTGTCAACGGCAAGGAATTGGAACTGGTAGTTGCCAATACATTCTTTGTTTATCATCACAATATCGCCAATGATATGATCGGCAAGGATCGTAATGACTCCATCACGCTCTCGTTTTCCAAAGCGTTGGATGCGGATTCCTTCAGTCTTGATTTGGTATCTATGACGGATAAAAATGGAAGAAATATCGCCATCACCTCTTATGAGATCAATGGTAATAAACTTACCCTCAACTATGATCCCATCACAGAAGAAGGCAAGTACACGCTGAAACTTTCTGAAAAGATCAAAAATGTCGATGGAGGTTATCTCGATCAGAACCTCAATCAGACTGCCGGCGAAACGGATGATAATTATTCTATTGATCTCACTGCGGACTTCACAGCCCCCAAAGTTCTGAAAGTAACTCCCGATACCGACTTTGCCGGGACCTTGACCACTTTGCAGATCACTTTCTCCAGTGCCATTGATTTTGCATCTCTCAAGGATCAAATCACGCTCGTAACCCCCGCCGGGAAAACAGTTACGCCCGCAAGTTACAAACAAATTACCGGTTCATGCGTGGAAATCACCGTTCCCGAACAGATCGCTTACGGTGAATATCAGCTGAAAGTCGGCAGTCAAATCATGGATCTTGCCGGAAATAAACTTGACCAGAACAACGATGGTGTTTTCGGCAGAGAAGATGATATTTTTGTCAGTAAATTCAGTATTACAAATATCGACCTCAAAGTAGCCGATGTAACATTAAATAAAACAGTTTTTGCTCCCGGAGAAAAAGTCACCATTGACTGGAACACATTCAATAACGGCGGTTATGCTCTTTCCGGCAGTTGGACAGAT
>JAZUPS010000280.1:0-20424 GCA_045605305.1 Victivallaceae bacterium | reverse complement strand
AACCGTGATCGCTCATCCGGCAGGTCAGAGTTAAAAAAATAAGTCAATAAAATAAAAGATAAGTTATTGAAAAAACTAAACTCCCGGGGTATATTTACACCCAAAGATAAGAGGTAACTTGTGCGGCAATTCCGGCATCCGGGATTGCAAAAAACAACCCAGTCATTAAAGGTTGAAAATATTTTTTGCCGCTATTGTTTTTTACCGATACCGCAAGTATATTTAACTCAACGCATAGAAAACACAATGCAAATGAATGAGTTATTAAACATAAAATTTCAAGAACATTGGGAAGAGAAAACTGATAAATCCGGAAAATTCCAAGCATGAGGATGAAAAAATGGATGCAAAATTATTCCGTCGTTTTGATGATATACCGTGGCCGGAACGCAGTGAATTGAAGTTCGTTTCAGAGATCAGGGAATTTGAACCCCCGGCGGCAGTGCCGGTCAAAAAAATATATTTCGATACTCCGGAACTGCTGCCCCCGGCTGCCGGAGCATCTTTGCGGCGGCATTTTATTATTGATCAAAATGGCGTTCCGCTGACTTTGAAAAAAGATTCTTCCCTTGCCGCAGAAGAGTTTATCCTCGATGTCAAAACAGACCGCATCACCATTTCGGCAGCCGATGAAAGCGGATTCCGTTATGGTGCATGTGAATTGGAAGATCGTTGGGCAGCAGGGAATTTCACCGGAGAGATCCGGCGCAAACCCTGGGTGAAACATCGCATTTCCCGCTGTTTTTTTGCCCCGAATACCCGACCGCCGTTGAAACTTGATGAATTGACCGATGAGACAGACTACTATCCCGATGCCTATCTTGACCGGCTCATGCACGAAAGGCTCAACGGGGTGTGGATAACCCTTTATCTTTACGATATGCCGTCAAAATTTTTCCCGGAAAGAGGCAAGGATGCTCCACAGAGATTGGCGAAGTTGAAAAAAGTTGCGGCAAAATGTGCTGAATACGGCATCAAGTGCTACATTTTTATGGCTGAACCGCGCACTTTCAACTTGAATTGGAAAAATAATCTGCCGCAGGATCTGATAAAATATCCTCAAATGGGCAGCCGTACTGCTGACGGCAGAACATTTTTCTGCACGACCTCAGAAGAGGGCAGAGAGTATATCCGGGAAACGGTCGGGTATATTTTTTCCAATGTCCCTGAATTGGGCGGCATTATCAATATAATGACTCTGGAAAGTTCCCACCCCTGTGCGGAATTGAAACTTTATCCGCAAAACGGGGATTGTCCCTGCCCGCGCTGTTCACAATATTCCGCGGCGGAACTCTACTCCCGGATGGCACGGACATTCTCTGAGGCGATGAAAAAATATGCTCCTGAAGCGGAATTTTTCGGATGGTACTATTCGGCATTTTATATGCCCGGTGAACCGGAAAATGCCGTTTTGGATACTATTGCCCAAGCGTGGCCAAAAGAGTGTACATTGCTCTATAATTGCGAAACCGGCGGAGTAAATCACCAATGCGGCAGAGATCATGTTGTTCAGGATTACTCCCTTTCCTGGCCCGGCCCCTCGGATGTATGGAAAAATTTTGCCGCCAAAGCTCCTAAAATGGCGGCAAAAATGCAAACGGGCTGTTCCCATGAAAATGCCACAGTTCCTTATCTGCCGGTGCCGGAAATACTTTTTGAAAGATACCGGGGACTGGAAGCCAGCGGAAATTGCTCGGCAGTAATGCAGTGCTGGTACTTTGGCAGTGTGCCGGGAATGATGAACAAAGCCGCCGGAAGACTCTCATTTCTGCCGATGCCGCAATCTTCTGATGAATTTTTGACTGAACTGGCATTTCCGCTTTGGCAGGAACATACTCCCGAGGTGGTAAAGGCATGGAAACTGTTTTCTGATTCTTACCGCAATTTCCCGGAAACGCTCTGTTTCAAATGGTTTGGCCCATTGCATTTTTCTATTGTTTATCCATGGTATATCTATCCTGCTGATTTGCCGATGGCGCCGAGTTATACGCAGGACTTCCCCAAAAACAGCGGCGACCGCATCGGGGAATGTATGCAATACTCATTCTCATTCAAGGAGATCCGGATGCTCTTGAGCGAAATGGATTCTTTGTGGCAAAAGGGTTTGGCTCTGCTTGCAGATTGTGCGGATAATGAGTTGCGCCAAAAGGAACTGGTCATTGCTCAGGCAATCGCGCTGCAAATAGCATCATCCCGGCGGCTTTTTGATTTTTATTATCTGAGAGATGATATGATATTCAATGGAAATGATCATCTTGCGGAAATGAAAAAACTTATTTTTGAAGAGATTTCTGCCACAGAAAAAATGGCAGAATTATGCCTTGCCGATTCCCGGCTGGGGTATCACTCTGAAGTGGAAAGTTACTGTTTCTTCCCGGAAAAACTTTTGGCAAGAGCTGACTTGCTCCGGGATGCCGCAAAAGATTGTGATAATTACGATTTTTCTGCCACGGCGATCAGGAAGTATTCAGGAGAGAGTGAAAAAACCGTTAAACTTTCCTCATTCAAAGAGTTTCAGAATATCGGTTCAGCTCAATTCAAAATCTGCTGTCAGGGGGAAAAGCTGATTTTCACCTTCCGGAATATAAGTGAGGAGCTAACTTTGTTTCTCGAACCGGGCAGATTGTGTTCCATATTGACGATTCCGCTTTATCCGGGAGGCAAACATGGTCATGGAGCGGATTTGATCAGCGGAATATCTTTTATTCACGGTGAAAATGAGACCCAAGTCCAGTTGGATCTGACATTTTTCAACTCATTCAAAGTCAGTGAAAAAATGATGTGGCGTTTTAATATATCATCGCCATCCGGGAATTTGAATCCCTGCCACCCATACCCCTTCCGCCTCTTGCTGGGCACGGCAAATCCGGAAGATCTGCTTTTCCTGGATATGGAATCATAAAAATCTACTGCGTTATTCCAAACAGAGGCAGAGTTTTTTGGGGAAGAGAAAAACTTCTTTTCAAAGCGTGATATTTTGTAAAGTAAAGAGGTTATTTCAAACGTAATCCAAAAACTGACTCTTTTCTTACACAATTTTCCGCAACCGCTTGAAAAAAAAAAACTTATGCTAAATTAAAGCGGTGGGAGATAATTTCAAAAAAATCTTTGCGGGAAACTATGGAAAAGAGATGTGATGTTTGCGGCAATATGTTCCGGACGACACAACCGGGGTGGTGGAGTTGTCCATACTGCGGCGGTCAGAACTATGTACCGGTACAGCATGATAAAACGGCAATAATGATATGCGGTATATCCGGAGCATTTTTCATTTTTGTGCTGCTAATCTCCCTGATCACCGTGGCGGTCATTGGGGATGATGGCGAAGAATATGCCGACAGCAATTATTCCCAAAACCATACCGTGAGCGCAGAAGCTCTTATGGCAGAAGAATATATAAAAAATCTCCCGCCCGGTCAGCAAGATGCGGTTCTCCGCGGCGGCGGCTCTTATGAAGATCGTGCCAATGCCATTGCCAATATGATCAAAGACGGTCAGCTGCAGGGGGCGGCAGATTATCTCCGGTAAAGCCATTTCAAAAGTCATCAAACGCAAACGCTTATAACTTGGAAAGACAGTTTTTTTATGAAAACGCTTTGTCCTCATTGTCATCAGATTTATGATGTTGAAGAAAATTTGATCGGTATGGAATTGCAGTGTTCCGTCTGTCAACAGATTTTCATCGCTGCAAAAATCGAGCCTCTATCCGCTGTTCCAAGCGCAATTTTGGTAAGCGATCCCGTGCAGCAAATCCCACCGGCTGCCGCAAAATCAAGTGACTGCGGGCAGAAAGTAATCCGATGGTTCAAAGAAAAATGCAGAAATCTGGTCGAAGTTGATACCTTCTGCCCCCATTGTTACCAAAAATATGAACTGCCGAAAAAATTGCTCAATACGCAAGTGACCTGTACCAACTGCAATCAGAAATTTTTGGTCAAAAAAAGTTTGTCATGCCCCTTTTGCCAAAATATCTGCCTGGAGTCAGATGAGATATGCAGATTTTGCAGAACAAACATCAAACTCTTTGAAATGGATAAACATAAAAGCACCTTGAAAGAAAAAGATGAATATAATGATTACTGCGAAGAAGAGATCATTATCGAAGAATCCTTTGCGACAAAAGGTGGGCTTGAGACATATTGTTCCCATTGTTACCAAAAATATGAACTGCCGAAAAAATTGCTCAATACGCAAGTGACCTGTACTAATTGCAATCAGAAATTTCTTGTCGAAAAATGGCAGCCATGTTCCAGTTGCGGTACCCTTAATCCTGAATCCAATTACAAGTGCAGCAAGTGTCAGCTTGATTTCTCCCTTGAGGAAATGAATAAACATAAAAGCACCTTTGAAGAGGAGGAACAATATACACCAGCTCTCTGGAAAAACTGCCTGTTCGTTCCTGTTGCCGCGGTATTGATCACAGTGGCACCTTGTTTTGCCGTCAGCAATTTGGCATTTTCAGCCATCCTGTTTTGGGTGGAGGATCTCGCGATTTCCATTGGGATATTACTGTCGGTTTGTATAAATCTTTTGCCATTCTTCTGGATTGTTATTGCAAGGAAACTGAACCCGCACTGGGCATTCAAAGTTATTTACCCGATCTACAAAACTTGCATTGGGGTTCAATGTTTTTTTCTGGGTTTTTCTTTCCTCGGCATCCTTTCTGATTTCTTTTATACCATATTGGGAGGAACATTCTCAAGTATCTCCTGTGCAGTACAAATATATTTATTTTATCTGTGTTTTCCGCATAAAACGCCCAGTGGAACATTCAAAAGATATTGGGTCTTAGGCTTGATAACCAGTGGTCTTACAATCCTTGTTCTGCTCGTGGCAGCCAAATTATTATAATATTCTGCCAGCCGGAATCAGCTGCATCAAAACAAAATATCTCATCTGAGGTAACTTCAAAAGTAATTCAAAAAAGGATTGAAAAATCAGCGTTGCTGAGATCAAACAGGACTTTTGAAATTACCTCATCTATTGCTTAATGCACTTTTTATTCAATTCAGAGGGGATGGGTATCTCGATTTTTTTGCCGTTCTGCGTTTTCTGAACCAGACGGTAGCTGGCGGGGGAAAGCCCGAAATATTTCTTGAATATCCGGAAAAAGTATGGTTCAGCGATAAATCCGGTACAGCTGGCAATCTCTTTCAACGGCAGATCAGTATTGATAAGCATTTCCGCCGCCCGGCATAAACGGATATTGCGCAAATAGATCATCGGAGTAACTCCGAAGGCATTGTTGAAGTGCCGCTGCAAAGTCGTATTGGACATGGCTGCCAGTTTGGTCAACTCTTTCAAATATATCTGCCGGTGAAAATTCTGCTCCATATATACGATCAATTTGGAAATATTCAACGGCGGATTTTTTATTTCCTCTTCATTCACCATGCAGGCATTGCAGATTTTGGTCAACAGCACCATAAACAATCCGAGTTTGACACAATGATTGTAAGGCTTTGACTCTGCATTCGTCAGATAACGGGCAAAAACTTCTATTTCATCAAATTTCTCTTTTTCCAGATGAAATATCGGATAATCCGAGTCCTTGTATGCGGAAAGCTGCTTCATAAAAAAAGACTTGTATACCGGATGAGAATACAGCTCCATAAGCACCGGCGGCAGCAGGGAACTTTCAAAGAGCAAATTTATGATGCTGAGATTCTCATTCCCGGTGTAGCGGTGTTCGCCGCCGCGGGGAACCACAATAATATCCCCCCGGGAAATCGGCACACCTTCCCTCATGCCGGAGTGATGAAAACCTTTGCCGCCGATAACGATTATACATTCGGTAAAATCATGTTTGTGGATACAGACATTATCCTGATCTTCCATCAGTTTGGCAAGCAGAGGAAAATCTTTGTCATTGCGGAAAATGAACTCTCTGGTTTTATGTTTTTCGAGATTGACCACTTTTTCCATCTCCTTTGCGGTTAATATAGCATGATTTTTTTTGATTGCAAGCAAATGAGATCCAATATTAAAAAAATAAGTCAATAGCTGAATTTTAAAGTTATTGTAATAATCATTTCAAATGGTAAATTAAAGATCAGACAGTCGGATTTGTACTGCACAAACCGATATACAATAACCAATGGAGGTAAATATGAATGGATTGAAAAAAGTTATTGCAGCAGTGATACTTCTCGCTGTAATACCGGTCGTCATGGCATGGGAAGCGGTTCCGGAAGCATTGATTTATCCTGATTCGATATCCAAGTCTCAGGGGTTGTGGAACCGGGATGAAAAGGTCAAAGATCATGCCTCAAGTTATTTCCGTTTCCACGTCGATATCCCCGGAAAGATAAAAAAAGCGGTTTTCCGTGCCAATTTTGATGATTCCGGGGCAGCATGGGTGAACGGCAAACCGGTTGACCCCAACGTCATTGCAGCCAATATCGTTCCCGGAAAAAACCTCCTTGCTTTCAAAGTCACCAACAAATACGGTTCGGCAAGATTGCTTTTCTTCGGCGAAATAACTCTGGAATCCGGTGAAAAAATTTATCTGCACAGTACCAAAGATGTTAAAGCCGCCGCCAAAGTCCCGGAAAACTGGTTCGCTTTGCAATTTGATGACTCCAAGTGGCAGCCCGCACTGGAACAGGGCGATGTCCGCTCCAGACCCTGGTCACGCTATTACAATTACATTCCGCTTTACACCTCTCCGGAAGAAAAAGCAAAACTTGACCAAATAAAAGAGAAAGCAATTTCTGTTCCTGAAAGCCAATTCAATATTCCCTCTCCCGATGCCAAAATCGTCTATCAGGGACATTTGCCGAAAATTTCACTCAATGGCAAACTTCTGGATCCGGTATTCAATACCAACGTCAGTCCGATGACCATTTACAGCGATTCATATATACAGCGTTACGCACGGGAAGGTGTCAATATCCACACCATACAGCTCCATGATGAATTTTTCTATAAAGGCAACGGCAAAATCGATTTCAGCTATGCCGAACTTGATCTGAAAGTCAGACGGGTTCTGCATCTTGACCCCAATGCCAAATTCCGGATTTATATCCGTCTGGGCTCTTCAAATACATGGTACAAAGAAAACCCCTCTGAATTGATCCAATACGCCTCCGGCCCCATTGATTCTGACAAAAATGAAATAACTGAACGCGTTCCCCGTCCTTCCCCCGCCTCCGCAAAGTTCTGTGAATTCGGCAAAACCAGTATCCGCAAACTTGCAGAATATATCAACTCCATGCCCTGGGCAAACCGGGTGATCATGACTCAGGTCGGATTCGGTATTTACGGAGAATGGCACCTCTACGGCATGTATCTGGGCGCTGATACCAGTGCGATGATGCTTGCTGAATTCAAAAAAGCCCTTCAGAAAAAATATCAGAGCGTCGGAGAACTGCAAAAGGCATGGCAGGATAATTCTGTTTCTTTTGAAAACATAACTGCCCCGACTATGGCAGAACGCGTTCCCGATGCATTGCTCCTCAATCAGAAAACTCAGCAGAAAACCATTGATTACTTTGAGTGTCAGGCAAATGTCATGGCAGATCTGCTGCTGGCATTAAGTTCAGAGTGCAAAAAAGTTTTCCCCGGCAGACTTTGCGGAGCATATTACGGTTATGTCTTGACCGTCCATCCCCCCGAAGGCTCCAATGTCCTGCTTGACAAAGTGCTTTCTTCCCCCTCCATCGACTATCTCTGCATCCCGCCGAACTATTACCCTGAAAACCGCCTTGCCGGCAGAGCATACATGAACCGCGGTATTGCCTCGACCTTTCACCGCTACGGAAAATTGGCTGTGGTCGAAGATGATATGCGTTTCCATCACCTGAAAAACCTCATTTCCGACGGGGAGTGGCGCATCGCTTCAAAAAATGCTCTTGAATCACAGATGATCATGCGACGCAATTACTGTAATATGCTGATGGATGGATCTGGAATACAGCTCACTGATGCCGGAGAAGCCGATAAAAGACCTAATAATTTCGATCATCCGGCGATTATCAAAGGATTCCGTGAAAGCCGGAGTGTGGCGGAAAAAATTCCTTTTATCCCGGCTGAAAGCGGCAACAAATGTGCGGTGGTATTCGATCCCCGGGAAAGACTTGTCACCGTTGGAACAAATTCAAGTGCCGGAAATATGAAAAATCAAATATATTCCCTGGCGCTTATGCGGTTATTCTGCTCCGGAGTTGCTTTTGATCTGATGACACTGCAGGATTTTCTCGCCTCTGGCCAAAAATATACAACGGTGGTTTTTATCAATCTTTTCTCACTTTCTGATTCAGAAAGAAAAGCAGTGAAAGCCAAAGTCCGCCAGCCGGGGGTTGCTTCGATCTACATGCTCGCTCCGGGATATGCGACCGGGAAAGGATTTTCCGATCAGGCGATGAGTGACTTCTGCGGAATAAAACTTACAGGAGCATCCGCAATACCAGATGTCAAATGTATCGATCCTGCGGCAAAAAAATACCAAAACGGTATTGCTGTCAAAATGCTGGCAGATGGTTCAAAAAGTATCTTTGTTCCGAAATTCCCGGAAAATGACAAAATCTGGCAGAATATTCTCAAAACTGCCGGAGCGTGGGTGTATACTGCCCCGGAAAATTACTTCCGCCGTCATGGAAATATTTTCCTCTTCCATACCGGTAAAAAAGGTACTTTCACGATCACGCTGCCGGAAAAATCCGGAACGGTGGTGGAATTATTCAGCAACAAGCGTTATACTGCTCCGGAAATCAAAGTTGATTCACAAGGCGCCGGAACATGGTTATTCAGATTTATCTGAAAATCGGGTAAAAAAGGTATATGGAGAAAAAATAAATCATTGATTTCTGATCGTTTTTTGGGTATAATTATTACTGTAATTCCGACAAAGATACATTTGCAATAAGGACAGTTTTGCCCCGAAAACACCAAAAAAAAAGGAAAAACAGAAAATGAAAAGATGTTGCAAAAGAAGTTGTTTGAGCTGCGGTCACAAAGAAATGTCTGCTCAGTTTACCCTCATTGAATTGCTGGTAGTTATCGCAATAATCGCGATTCTGGCATCGATTCTGCTGCCCGCCCTCAATTCCGCCCGTGAACGCGGGCGCACTGCCAGCTGTCTTTCCAATATAAAACAGCAGGGAACCGCCATGTTCATGTATGTGGATAATAACGACGGCGATGCCCCCGGGGCAAATATCGCTTCCAATACGGGGAATTCCACTATGCCTAAATTCTGGACTGCCAGGATCGTTGCCGGAAATTATCTGGCTGGCAATATGTTCCTCTGCGACTCCGCTGTGGCAAAAGCCTCATCCGGCGGCAATGCCACTGACATCTGGGAAATTGCCATGTGGAACCTTGTCACTTCCGACACCGCCCAAACTGCAGGTTTTGAAAGCACTGATCCCTGGTCATACCCTTTTTACGGCATGAACTATACGATAAGATCTTCCGCTGAAAATTCTTCATGCACGACCAAATTGACCAAATTCAAAAATCCTTCAGCGAAAATTTTATTTGCCGACAGTAAATATACTGTGGCGGCAAATCAGGGACGGCACATGGGATGGTATGCTCTCGGCTCTGATTGTGCAAGTTTTTCAATTCTCCATGACAAAGAGAGTTCAAACAACGTTACCTGGCTCGACGGTCATGCGACCAATGTCAAATACGCTGATCCTCAATCCCCCTCTTCCCAGATACCTGGTGAAATGTTCATAGTAGATTGAAAGGAAGTCTCATGTGCAGATTTTTCTGTCTTTACGGTGTATTATTGATATTTGCTTTCAGAGCCGCTGGGAATGAGATTGTCTGGAACAGCCAAAAAGGATTTGACGGCTGGAAACAGTATGCCAATGTCACTTGCAAATCTGGGAAAAACGGTCTGATCATAACAAAGATCCAAGCCGATCCGCAAATTGTCAGCGGTGCATTGAATATCGATCCGTCAAAATATGACCGTATCAGTATCACCTACAGGGCAACAGGAACTCAGAACTCTTCCGGAGAAATTTTCTATGCGCACAAAAATATGAATTTCTCCGGGCGTAAACTGTGGCGCATCCCGGCTCTGATCTCCGACGGCAAATGGCATACCGTCATATTGACTGAGAAAAATCTGCCTAATCCGGTAAGCTGGTTTGAAGGCGGTGCGATCAGCCGTTTGCGGCTTGATCCGGTCAATCTTGCCGGTGGAAAAATTGAAATTTCTGAAATAAAACTTTTCACCTCCGCGCACCGTAAAATTTCTCAAAATCCCATCTGGAATAAAGAGAACAACTTTGCGGGCTGGAAAAATGTGAATAACTGTGAGATCCGGAAAGAAAACGGTCTGATGCAGATCAAAATACTCGGCAATGATCCGCAGCTGTTGTGCGATTCGCTCAATATTGATGCCGCATTGTATTCCAAAATCAGCATACGTTACCGTGCCAAAGGGGTTGGCAATTCGCGGGGGGAATTTTATTATGCCCATCAGGGAGTAAATTTTTCTCATCGCAAGAAATGGGTTATCCCCCAGTTGATTTCAGACGGTGCCTGGCATACTCTGATCCTTGAGAAAAAGGATTTGACAGATCCTGAAAGCTGGTTTGAAAATGGTACTGTCTCCGCATTGCGGTTTGATCCGACCAACAGCGGCACCGGAACAGTGGAAATTTCAGAAATAAAATTTCTGGATGAGGAGGGGAATAATAAAAATCCGCTTCCTCCCAAACCGAAATTGACAACCCAGCTGGATGGGACAGCCTGGCACCGGCAAATTACTGAATTCAAAAACCTGTATTCCCCCCGTTACGAGGGAGCATATTTTACCGGCAAAATGATCAAATCCCCGGATGACAAGCGGGAAAACGGCAAATATGATACTTTTTTTCTGCGCAGAGAGATTTTTCTGAAAGATAAACCGGTACAGGCGTGGATACAGTATTGTGCCGATGATAAAGCTGCCGCTTTTGTCAACGGTACGCAGACTGCTGTCTCCACCAACTGGCGTATGGTGGAAGTTGCAGAAGTCACTTCTGAATTGAATAAAGGGAAAAATGTCTGGGGCTTCAGGTACAATAATTTCCGCAGTGCAGGCGGCGTGATGGCTGAATTGTTTATCCGCTATGCCGATGAAACATTTGAACGCTTTGTTACCGATGGCAAATTCACCTCCTCAGTAACCGGCAGCGGCAACTGGAGCAGTGTCGGATTCAACGCATCTGCATGGACCCCGGTAATTGAACAATCAGGTCCCCCGCATCCTCCGTGGAGAGTGCGTCTGGATTACAAAGATTTCTCTGTCTCCCAGCACTTGATCAGTGCCGACGCCCGCCCCCGAACCGCCAGAGCCGGAAGTACGGTGAAATTGAAATTCAACTTCCGCGGGAGACCTGCCGCAGAGGGTTTTCAGGCAAAAATAGTTTTGCGTAATCATGGGAATGTCGTCTGGGAGGAATCTGTTTCCATCAAAAAATCTGATATTAAAGTACGCAGTAAAAATGTGTGGAGCATTGATTTTGACTACACTCTTCCGCTGTACTTGAGCAGCAATGATCTGACTGCCCGGCTGGAAACGCCAGCGTTGTTTTGCAAAAGCGGCGGATTCCCGGAAGCGGCGATCCGTCTTGAAGAGATCGGGTATGATCCTGAGTTCGGCAAAAATACCGTTGCAACTGTCGCAAAAACTGATTATGGTCCTCATGTTCTTATCAATGGCAAACCGACCTATCTCACCTGGGGGGCAATACCATTCGAACCCCAGCCTCTGGGGCAGCCCAGATTCGGAGATGCCCCTTTGAATGTCGTCACGGTCAATATGGTAAATCACGACACCTATTTCTGGCCGTCTGACGGGGTAATCAATACAGCGGCATTTGATTGGCAGGCAGAGCTTTACCGGCGGCTTAATCCGGGGGCGTGGTTTATTTTTGATTTGATATTGAACCTGCCCCATGACTGGGGAAAGAAACACCCGGATGACCTTTGCCGTGATGAAAAAGGCGAGGTCACCACCGATGGGCCATTAAATTATTCATTCAGTTCTCCTGCCGCCCGCAAAGCGATGGAAGAAGCCATGGTGAAAGCGATAAATTATCTGGAAAATTCTCCTTACGCCAACCGTATCATCGGTTACCGCATCAACAGCGGACACACCATTGAGTGGCTGGGCTGGGAGGTAAAACCGGGCAGAGCCGTGGATTTTTCTCCTGTTTCACAAAAATCATTCAATAAGTTTGCAAAAGAAAAATATGGTATCGAAAACGCCTCTGTCCCGGTTCATGCTCAACGCATGGCAAATGACAATGGCAGATTATTGTGGGATCCGGCAAAACATTTGAATGTTATCGCCTTCAATGACTTTTATTCCAATCAGGTCGCAGATACTTTGATATATTTGTGTTCAAAAGCCAAATCATTGGTGAAAAACCGTAAATTGATCGTGACTTTTTACGGTTATTCTGCAACACTCCATGCCAGTGGAAATTCGCAGTTAAGGGCACATTATGCCTTGAAAAAAGTGCTGGATTCACAGGCGGTGGATATATTGCTTTCTCCTCCGGGGTATGCCACACGGGAACACGCCGGTACTTTGGGAGATATGAAGCCGTTTGCTTCCATAAAAGATGCCGGGATCATTTCCGCTTTGGAAGATGATACCCGTACTCATAACGGATTGAAGCTGGAAATGTATTCGCGTCAGACACTCAATGAACAGCATACATTGGATATAATCACCCGCAATCTGGGCATTGCTCTCTGCCGGAATATGCCGTCATATCTTGTGCCGCTTGGCAACGGCTCAGATTTTGATTTCCCCTCCATGAGTGAATTGATCGCCAAGGTGCGTAAAACCGGTGAGTTCTGCATCGGGAAACAAACTCCGAGAAAAGCTGAAATCGCTATTGTATACAGCGAGAAATCAATTATTTCTCAAGGAGTTCCTCCAAAAAATGAACAAACCGAAATGGATCAGATGTACAAACTTGACGGTACTGTCCACACATTCCGGAGAGGAGGTCCCGTCCTTACCGGGGAAAGTTTCGTTGCCAATGCCACCCGGTTTGCCCGAATCGGTGCGCCGGTGGATTATCTTCTGGCGGAAAATCTGGAAAAAAATGCAGGAGATTATAAACTTTATATTTTCCTGAATTGTTTTACTTTTGACGATAAAATGCTTGCCGCGGTTAAGAAATTGCAGCAGAAAAAGAACGTTCTTCTCTGGGTATATGCCCCCGGTTATATGTATAAGATGAAAAACTCCACCGACAATATGAAAAAGTTGACCGGTATTGATTTCGCTGAATCTGACAGGGAGATCCTGCCGGGGGCGAAACTCAAAGACGGCAGATGGATGGGCGGCAGAACGACCCGTATCGCTCCGGCATTTCATGTAACTGCTCCGGATATGGAGATTTTAGGTGTCGATGAAACTGGGAAAGCAGGTATCGCAGCAGTAAAAACAGGAAAATCATTATCAGTATTTTCCAATGCTTATCAGTTTGACGTGCCGTTTTTGCAGAATATCGCCCGCCGTGCCGGAGTTCATATTTTCAGTGAGTCCGGCGATCCGATGGAAGCTAATGATCATCTCTTTTCCATGCACACCCGTTTCAAGGGTAAGAAGGTTATAAAATTACCCCGGAAAACCACTGTACTGGACGTGATAAACCGTCGTATTGTTGCTGAAAATGTCTCTGAATTCACTTTTGATGCACGGCTTTTCAGCAGCTGGATATTTTATTACGGGGATGATGCCCGGGAATTGTTGAATAATCTCAAATAAAAGTAATTATGTTACAAGCAGGACAATATTTTTTGAATGCCGATTTGAAGGCAGATGAATTACGTGAACAGGCAAAAAAATTGTGCGATGCCGGATATGAGATGATCTTTCTTCATGCCCGCGCCGGATTGGCAACGCCGTATCTGTCAAAAAAATGGTTTGAAGCATTAGAGACAGTTATAGATGAACTTGCGGCGCACAACGTCAAATTCGGGATCTGGGATGAAGATAATTTTCCCTCCGGCACAGCAGGCGGCAGGATCGTCACCGCTCATCCGGAAATGCGGGCATCCTACCTCGACTTTGTTTCGGAAAATATTTGTGCCAATGAGCATAAAATCATTTTCTGTCAGGAAAATGCCGCCTTTTTGCGCGCTTTTTTCATCTCCGATGAAGGGAAAATAACCGATATTTCAGAGTATTGCGGTACATTGCGTAAAAAATGGACTCCCCGGCGTTTGGAAAAAACCTGCTATTCCCCCTGCGGTAATATCCCTCTGCCTCACCGCCGCCGGAGCATGGATATTACCCGCTTCGCAGTGGAATATACTGCCCCGGAAAATGGCAGAATAACAGTTGTACAAGTCATCCGCAACGGTAATTTACATTTTGCCGACTTCCTGAATCCTCAGGCGGTAAAATACTTTATCGACTGCACTTTCGGGAATTATCGCAAATTTTTGTCAGAATCGCACTTGCAGCAATGTGCCGCCTCCTTCATGGATGAACCGACTCTGCCGGGAATATACCCATGGACAGAGAATTTTCCGGAAATTTTTCTGAAAAATTGCGGTTATGACATTATGGAAAAACTGCCGGAATTGATAATAAATCTCAATCCCGGCAGTGCAAAAGTGCGCTTCGATTACCGGGAGACGATCCGGAAAATGCTGGCAGATAATTATTTGAAGCAAATAAAGGATTTTGTAAATTCTCAAAACATGTTGAGTACCGGGCATCTGGTTCGTTCAGAATGGTTGTCAAGAGCAAATATTTCGTGGCCGAATGAATTTCGCATGTTCAAAGAATTTGACATACCCTGCTGTGATCCATTGGGCGGAGGAGTCGGACTCCCGGATGAAATTTCCCATCATATCGGGATCAAAGCCGTTTCATCTGCCGCCCATTTCTTTGGAAAAACTGCTGCCGGAGCAGACGCTTTTGCAGTCGGCGGCGATACGATCTCCCTTAAAGATTTACGCTATATGCTTGAATATCATCTGGTTTTGGGGATCACCTGGTTCAATATCCACGGACTTTATTACACTCTGGAATCAGAGAGACGCGATGAAGCTCCGCCATCGCTGTTTTATCAGCACTCCCAATGGCAGCACATGAAAGCCTTCATTGATTACCTGAAAAAGCGTTGCACTGAGTTGACTGGCCGTCATGTTTGCTCTGTGGCAATGCTCTATCCCTCATCTTCATTGCAAAGTGCCATGCCGGATGAAGAAAATTCAGATTCTCAGATTCACAGTATTGCAGAATTATTACTTGCTGATCAACAGGATTTTGAATTGATCGATGAAATAACCCTGTGTGAGCAGGATATTGAAAGTTTTTATCAGCAGTATCCTTATTTTATCGTGCCGTATGCGAAGTATTTATCTGCCGGTACGGCAACATTTTTGGAATCATATTCATCCGCAGGCGGCAAACTCATTGTAAGCGGCAAAGTTCCCTGTATTATTGAAACCGGCAGCATCTGGCAGGCTGGAAAGGAAGCATTTACACAGGATATTGGTCAATTATTGCCGGGATCTCCGATCTCCGGAGAGAACCGGAAAGATATTTTTCTGCGCAACATCATCAAAGATGGCTGTTTGAAAACATATTTATTCAATCGCAGTCAAAATGATTTTCACGGTAAGTTTGATGAAAAGGAAATCATTATCCCCGCTGGAGTCGGCGGTTTTACTGATGAGTTCATTGTCAAAAAAAATCTGTCATCCAAAATCGAAGTGAAATCCTGGCAGTTGAATTGTGATGCCAACCATGTACCGCTGCATTTGTGGTCTTTTTGCGGCGGTCACATCGACCTTTTGCAAGTCAATGCTCCGGTTCCGGAATCATTTAATGAAGATGAGATTTTTTATTCGGAGTTTTTTGCAGAAAAATCGTTGCATTTGGAGTTGATCACAGAAAATGCGGCATTGCAAAATTGTGAATTTTATCTTAATGACCGGAAACTTGAAAATTTTCAAAAGAGTGATTTCCGGGATTGCCGGGAAAGATCCTGTGTTTTGGATGGATTATTG
The DNA here is from genome assembly GCA_045605305.1 of Victivallaceae bacterium. GTDB lineage: Bacteria > Verrucomicrobiota > Lentisphaeria > Victivallales > Victivallaceae > UBA1784. The sequence continues at coordinate 4,434 of JAZUPS010000280.1, read as the reverse complement.
ACCAATGGAAAAAATAAGGTTGAGATCAGGGGCAAAATGTTGGAAAATCCCCCTTATTTACGGGGAAATTTTGCCTTGAGTTACCCATGGGGCTCATCATCGCTGCCCCGGCTGAAGCTATGGGAAATGCCGCTATTTTTCACCGATCGTATAGATCTGGCAAGCTGCGGACTTGGGACATACTCCGGAAAAGTGGTTTGTTCAGCGGAATTTACCGCAGATGTTCCGGGAGAGTATCAGCTTGAAGCGGAAGATATTTTTGATTCGGGTAAATTGCTGATCGACGGCGTGGATCGCGGGACAAAAATTTCCCGGCCGTTTTGCTGGCAGATGTATCTTGACCGGGGAGTTCACCGCTTGGAGCTTGAAATATGCAATGCCCCGGGAAATCGTGATATAAAATCCAATCTGCCTGCCGGAGTGATCTTTCACAGTTGAGCTATCCCGCGCGCTCTTTAATGACAGGCTCTTTTCCCGGCAAAGTCAGATGATTCCCGGGGAAAGAAAAATCTCTTGAGATTTCTCTCAAGAGGACTGTACCCCCATCCTCCTTCGCTGAAGCTTCGGAGGAGATGAAGGGATTTGACAGCGCGAAGAGTCGGCAAGAGTGCTTCAGATGGCAAGGCAACGGCGGTTCGATGTTCTGCTCACCTATGCCTGTGATCGAATCACACGCAATGGGGCAACGGAATTGCTGTTGTTCTTGCAGAAGCTCTCCGAGTATAAGGTAAAGTTCGTTTCATATACGGAAGAATATATTTCATCACTCGGCGAATATGCTCCGATTGTTCTTTCTGTTCTTGGAGTGCTTGGGAAAATGGAAAAACAGAAAATTAGCTTGCAAACCAAGGCGGCACTATCCAACTTGAAGGGTAAAGGTGTGAAACTCGGTCGTCCTCGCTCAACTGATAAAAACGCTGAAAGAGTAATCGCTCTGCGGAAACAAGGAAAAACCCTTGGGCAAATCGTTGAGGAAACGCAAATGCCCAAGAGTTCCGTGTGGAAAATCGTTCAGAGTATGGGGAAATGAATCAAAGCATATCCCATTTCAAAAGTTTTTTGATGAAATCCATAAACTCCATTTTCTCTCCATTTGAACACTCTTGAAGATACAATTTGTATTTCATCCATACAGAACAGACTATGGTCGCAAGAGAAAGAATAAAAACATAGAAAAGAGTTGAAAGAGAATACCAAATTACAAACGCATCATCAGAATTGTAATTAAGCTTACCCAAAATCGTATATAATCCGAGATCAGAGCAATGGTTGATTGTGAAAATAATCAGCACCAACCCAAAACAAATACTTGATGCAACGATTTGGATCTTGCTGAAAATTGTTCGATTGAGTATGGCTCTTGTCAAATAACAGATGCTGATACCCAAAAGAACAAATAAAAGAACGTTGTCTATAAACTTATGAAGATTTATTCCAATAAAAGAATTATACCATGCTGTCTTTGTGGGGCAATTAAAACACAAAATATCCAAAGGAGAATAAATCGTGCTGCCCATTGAACGAATAAGTTCATCGTTAAATTGAGCAAATCCCCACATCAACCAAATGAAATATATTGCGAAAGAAACAAGAAAAATCCCCCCAACAACAGCATCAGGAATTAAAGTTTTTGAGCCTTTGATAATTTCCCAAAATTCCTTCTTTTCTGCTGATTTTGCAATAATAAAGTTATTTCCACAGTTCGGGCAGTTGGTTTGTTGTCCTGCCCAATCAGCTTGAGCATTAAATTGATTTTTGCAATGAGGGCATTGTGCCATGAACCCCTTATTCGGCTCTGGCATAACATTGGGCGTTTGTGTCGGGGCTGTTATCGTGAACAACTTTCCGCAAGCCGGGCAATTCGCCTGCTGTCCGATCCATTCCGTTTGTGCGTTAAATTGCTGTTTACAATGAGGGCATTGCGCGGTAAATTGAGCCATTTTGAAATCTCCTTATAATTATTCTGCGGCTATGCAAATGAATGTCCAAAGGATTGAAAATCCCATACCTATGGCATTCAATATGATTCCCAAACGATAGTTTTTATTATAGGATAGCACAAATCCTATAATGGGGATAGGCAGGCTGAAAAGCGGAATAATCCACAAAATTACCCCTAATATTCCCAAAACCATCATTGATGTTGTTGAATTTTGTGCTTGTTGGAGTGGTTGCATTTGTTTTTGAATTACAACAACAGCTCCGCAATTTGAACAACTTGCTGATTGTCCTATCATTTCATCTGTTGCAGAAAACTGCTGCTTGCAGAATGGGCATGTAAAAACAAATTGAGCCATTGTTCACCATCCTTGTTGCTTTATTTAGAAAAGAAAAAGTCCCATTTTTTAATACCTTTTCCTTGTTCAAGTTTTTTATAAAGCTTAACGATATCAACAATGGAAAAAATATAAAGAAGCCAAAAAGGGATTCCGAGAATAGGAATTCCGTGTCTGGCAAATATCACGATAATTGCAATTGCGCCAAACAATGTAAAACCTTTTGCAACTTGTCCGATATAAACATGCCCTATGCCGCCGAATAGCACGTTAAGAACTATTGCAGTAGCTTTGCTTTTGGTGGGAGAAAGATAAATCAGTTCTTCAGTTACTGGGGCTGAATTATATGGAGTATTCTGTGTTGGATTGATAGGCTGTAAATTAACACCATTGTTATTCTGAATCGGCTGTAAGTTTATAGGCTGATTTCCAATCGGAGAAATCGGTTGGAGATTGATAGAGGCATTTGCGGAAACATCCACGTTTTTCTTGCAGAACTTGCAAATCGTAGCGTGAAATTTAATCATCTTCCCACAATGAGGGCATTTCTTTTCAGTTGCAGGTTCAGCAATGGATTCCTCACAGCAAGCCTTGCACTCATACTTTTTCCCTTTAAGAACTATCGGCAATTCTACTTGCGTTCCACATTCAGGGCACACAAAAGTAAAAGAGGGTTCTGTATTTTCATCGTTTGCGGTTGCCGTAGGAGTAATCGGTTTGATTTGAGGGATTGAAAGTTTGGGAATCTTTGGAGCTTCTTTTGCAACAGTAAACGATTGTTGGCAAGAGGGGCATTCAACCTCCATACCGATCCAATCCTCTTCGACAACCAATTCGGTGTTGCAATGCGGGCACTTTGTGGTAAATTCAGCCATTTTCTTTTTCCTTTATGCTGCTCTCGCAATCAAAAACAAAAAAAGAGGCACACTCCGAAGAACTGCCTCTATCACGCCTACCACAGCGTCTATACCCACAATCAATCAGAATGTGCCGTGAATATACTCACGGACACACTGAATTTGCAATGTCGGATATAGAAACGCCAAAAATTGAAGTGGTAGTTCGATAGAGGGCGTTACAATCAGTTTGCCAATATTTTTATCCGATTACTCGATGTTTTACCTCACGTTAATGTTTATGCGCCATTGCCGAATGCAACAGCATAATTCTATTATACAGCCATTCTCTCCAAAATTCAAACGAAATTCTGGAAAAAATCAGCTGAATTTTTACTTAATTCCAAGTTTTTTCTTGAGTTTGGCAAGCTCTGCTTCTTGCTTTTCCTGAAAAATCGAAAGAATACGCTCCTTTTCGGATTCCTCCATTGGATACGCAGAAGCCATACACCGCTTGAATATCCACATGGCAGTTTGCTTTTGGGATTGTTCCAAGAACTTTTCAGCAGAAAACTATTTGCCTTTTTGTTTGGATTTTTTCAATTTCTGCTTATATGCAGCCACTTTTTCTGCAATTACAGAAGCAGTAGGATTTTCTTCTGAATCGCCTTTTGCTTCTTCCCAAATTTTGGCAACAGCAGAATCATCGTGGATAGTTGCAAGTTGGCGTAAATAGGATTCCGTGAGCCGAACATCATCTGTTCTGCCGATGAGGTTACACACTCGATTATGGTTAATGAGCCGGTAAGCGTATGTGCGGCTTAATCGAAGAAACGCCTCTTCCGCCCGAAGAAACCATCCCAGTATCTCCCGTAGCCCCACTTCCCCGAATACCAAAAGTATATTCAAATGGTACTCGGTGGTACTTTATTTTTCAAAGTCCAGTCCCGGAGAATCTGTGTTGGCAAGCGATTTTGCGTTATCTGGAGAAATGACGGAGTGACCAAGCTCTTTTTCCAGTTGCTCACGGGCAGTTTTTGCCACATTTCCACCCCGGCGGGCAACATCCATGTGTTCAGAAAATGTTTCCGGATCGTTTTCTTCGGAAATATCTTTGGTGGAAACCTCTGCAAGCATATTCAAAACCAGTTCCCGGTTGGTCATATTGTCCCGCAGATTTTCTTTTTTAAGTCCTTTGAATTGTTTGTACTCTTTGGCACTTTTGCCTGCCCCCGCTTTGTAGATGATATGGGTCAAAATTGCAAATTGCGAACCTTCTTCGATACCGTGTTTTTTACATTCATCGGTCAATTCTTTGCGGA
>JAZUPS010000279.1:0-19696 GCA_045605305.1 Victivallaceae bacterium | reverse complement strand
TCCTTATGACGTCCACTTGAAAAATGAGAGCAATTTCCAGCTGCTTTTCTACTCGATTTTCATGCTTTTAGGTATCAGCATCACCGCGGAATCCCGCACCAATAACGGGCGCATCGACGCAGTGGCAACCAATGAGGATTTCGTCTTTGTATTTGAGTTCAAATTGGATAAGAGCGAAGAAATAGCATTATCTCAAATCAAAGAACGGGAGTATTTCCGCCGTTACATGAACTCCGGAAAGAAGATCATGCTCATCGGAGTCAACTTCGACAAAGTTGCCGGACAGATCGACCGCTGGGTCTTTGAAACCGCCTGACACCTGCAAGCCGCAGCGGGTGTACCGATCCCATGCCAGTTCCCGGGGGGAGGAGTGATTTTTTGTGTCACAATATTTGCAAAACCGGCGGTAATTTGCCTCTGGAAAAAGATATTTTTTTATTATTTTCCTCGCAGGGAAGATGAGTTAAAAACGGGCTTTTAATCAAAAAAAATTTAAAAAAATTTTCCTGAAACCTTTTGCATCATTTGAAAAAAAAGCTATCCGGTGCTATATTTTTGACTTCGGGTGTGTTAGAAAACAACTAAGTAAACCAAGAAAGAGTAACGTTGATGAACACCAATTTCTCCGAAGATGCCGCCCGTCTCGCGGCAAAAGTCGACTACCCCGTCGTCAAAGCGGTCAGTGCCAATGGCATTGCCAGCTGGCAGATCGCCGCAACCAGCAGCTTTATGGCTGATGAAATGATTGAAAAAATGCTCGCCCTCGCCGGAAACGGTGGAAAAATCATCTCCTCTTCCGTTGAGAAATTCAACGAAGGTGCCAAAACCGATGATTTTGTCAACAAAGCCTTCACCCTCCTTAATATTGAGGTCGAAAACGGTACTGTTCCCGCCGATCCCGCCCGGGAAGTTGCCGAATTGCTGATCTCCGGCGGTGACGATTTCTTCGTGACCTACGGCGGATTTGCCCAGGCTGAGGCCAACGTCCTCAATGCGGCTGCTGAATTTATCCACAGTCAGCTTTCCTACATCAACCGCGATGCTTACACCGTCTGCGAAATCCGCCGCTTTATGGGACTTTATCCCGAAATCATGCGGAAACTTATGGATAAGTTCCTTGCCGGTGTCCGCGAAGTGGAGGATGTGAAAGCTGAGATCGCCCGTATCGCCAGCGGTATTGCCGACAAAGATTTCAAAGTCAAAAATGTCCTCAACTCCGCCGCCGAGTTTTTCCGCTGCATCATCCGCAGCAACTTCGCTCTGCCCAACAAAACCGCTCTGGCATTCAAGCTCGACCCGGCTTTCATGAGCTTCTTCGGTGATCTGGATGCCAAGTATGTTCAGGCGTTCCCCCCGGAACGTCCCTTTGGAGTATTCTTCTTCTACCGCAACAAAATCAGCGGTTTCCAGATCCGTTTTGCTCCGATCGCCCGTGGCGGATGGCGTACCGTTGTGCCCAAACCGGGCAGCAGCGCTCTGGATAAGCGCGATGCTTTCAATCAGGCGCACTGCGAGATTTTCCGCGAAGGTTTCGTCCTTGCCAATACCCAGCACAAGAAGAACAAGGATATTTACGAAGGCGGTTCCAAAATGGTCACCATTCTGGAAAACCTTGACGGTGCCGACTTCAAAACCACTCTCTGGGCGGCTCAGCGTGCCATTTTTGAGGCGTTCCTCGCTCTGCTGCTGCAGGATTCCAACGACATTATCGAAATCGGACCGGATGAAAACATGTTCGATGAGATGATCTCCTACATGGGTGATCGCGGCGAAGCGGAAAACTACGTCCTCAAATCCGGTATCATTTCCGGTAAAGAGGATACCGGTATCAACCACAAACACTACGGCGTTACCAGCTTCGGTGTTTATCAGTACCTCATCCGCACGCTGAAACATCTGAATATAGATGCGGAAAAGGATGAATTTTCCGCGATCCTTTCCGGCGGACCTTTCGGTGACGTTGCCGGAAATATGATGAAGCTGCTCAATGTGAAAAATGCTGACGGCTCCTATGCGCTGCCCAAACTCTGCATCAAAGCGGTTACCGATGGTCCGGCGGCGCTTTACGATCCTGCCGGTATCGACCGCGAGGAACTCAGCTCCCTGATCCACAAATCCGCTCTGGATGCTTTCAACCCCGCCAAACTCCACGGCGAAGGCGCTTACATGATCTTCAGTGCCTTTGATGCCAATGGTATGCACCGCATGGCGCATGTGGTCAACGGCAAAGTTGAAGAGAAACAGATCAGCCACAACGAGTTCATGCAGCTCTTCAGCAACAACATCTTCCGTGAAGCCACCGTCTTCATCCCCGGCGGCGGCCGTCCCCAGACCATCCATGACGGCAACTGGATGAATTTTGTCCCCAACGGCAAACCGATCATCAAAGCCATTGTGGAAGGTGCCAACTCCTTTACCACTCCTTCCGCCCGTTTGAAACTGCAATCTGCCGGTATCATCAACGTGCTGGATTCCTCCAGTAACAAGTGCGGTGTGATCACCTCCAGTTACGAGATCATGAGCGGTATTCTGTTGGAAAAAGATGAGTTCATCGCCAACAAGGAAGAGCTGGTTGCCGATCTGATGGTGACTCTGGCAAAGCGTGCCAATATGGAAGCGGAATGGCTCTTTACTGAGTTCAATGCCCGCAAGAGTGTGCCTCTGACCGACCTGAGCAATGAGCTTGGTGACAAGGTCAATGCGCTGAAAACTGCGCTCTTTGAGCTTTTTACCAACCGTCCTGAACTGCTTGCCGATGAGTTGATCCTCGACCACCTGCTCCCGATCTTCCGGAGCAAGTTCGCCGACCGTATCGGCCGTCTGCCGGTGCTTTACCGCCGCGCCATCGGTGCTGCGGAAGCCGCCAGCCGGATCATCTACACGCCGCAGGACCCCGCGATCGCGGATATTGTCAAGGCTTTGGCGTAAATAAACACGAAAAACTTCCGGGAGACTTGATATTTCCCGGAAGTGTGTTATATTAATTTGAAACAGGAGACCGGAACGTTCCGGTCTTTTGTGCAGTTGTCCGAGGCGGCGGTGGAATATACCGCCACTCAAATTAACAAAATTTTAGGAGAATTGAAAATGGCTGCTTCTGTTAATCAGGAAACTTGTCTCGGCTGCGGCGCTTGCGTTGACAGCTGCCCGGTCGGTGCGATCAAAATGGATAGCGACAAAGCTACCGTCGTCGAAGCGGAATGCATCGAATGCGGCGCTTGCGTCGGCAGCTGCCCCGCCGAAGCCATCTCGCTCTGATCCAGCGCGTTATGGAATCAAAAAAGCCGATTGGAAATTTTTCCGGTCGGCTTTTTTGTCTTTTGATGGTACTTGTTCCGGTACTTTTTCTTCCCGGTTATTTGAAACGTGAACTGTGGTTTGATGAGGCATTGACGCTTCAATTTGCCCTGCTGCCGACGGCAAAAGATATTTATTTTTCCTATACCATTCCCAATAACCAGATAGTTCACTCTGTTATTCTGCATTACCTTTTCAACTGGGGCATTGCCCCGGAAACGGCGCGTCTTTTTCCGCTGATTTGTGCGCTGTTGATGATTTTTCTGCTGTGGAAAAATTTTCACCGTGAAGTGGGCAAAGCGCCTTTGCTTTTGTCCCTTGCGGCATTGATCATATCACCTGTTTTTTTGCTTTATGCCACTGCATTGCGCGGTTATATGCTTGCGGCACTGCTGGTGGTATCGGCGCTGATTTGCGGAAAAAAGTTTGCCCTCGGCGGCAGATGGATAATGCTTTGTGGATGGGGGGTATTTTCCCTGCTTGCCTGTGGAGTGATGCCGTCGGCGTTGGCTGGTATCGCGGCGGCAGGGCTGTATATTGTGCCGTATTGCGGAAAGAAGTTCTGGAAAAGCCGGAAACTCTGGCTTTTGGGAGCAATGCCTTTTGCCGGATTTCTGCTCTTTTATCTGCCGGTTTGGGATAAGTTGCTCAAGGCGTTTGAGTTGAAAGAGGGGTGGAATAACGGATTTTATGCCGCACTGGCAGTGGCTCTGGCTCTGGTGACGACCTTTACGGTGCCGTTGATTTGCGCGGCGGTTTTTCATCGGCGGCGGTGGCGTGATCTTCCCCGGACAATGATCTGGCTTCTGCCGCTTGGGGGAATGATTTTGCCGGTGGCGCCTTACCCGCGGGTGTGGTTCGTGATTTTTCCGGTAACGGCATTGCTGTGCGCCGGATTTCTGCGCCGGATGCCGGAAAAAGCGGTAAAAATTGCCGGGGTTGCGGTGCTTCTCTGGGGAGCATTGACCTTGCCGGAGTTTTCCCGGGCGCTCCTTTCTCCTGCGGTAACGCTTGCCGGGCAGGATGACTTTTTTGCGCCCCGTTTTGCCCGGGAGCTTTTCACTCCTCACGCGGCGGTGCGTTTTGCAAAGTCACATTTGGAGCATAGGGGGATGGTTCCGGTATTTGTCTCCTTTGAGGCAGACCCCTTTGCGGTGATCTATGCGGCAGGGGGGAAGTTGCATATCATTCCGGATATTCCGCCGGGGAAATTTACCCAACTGCCGGATAATTCACTGGTGATATTGGCAACGGAGGAAGCTCCGGAGCTTTTTGAACGGCGGTTTTCCGGAAAACTTTACCGGGTTTATCAGAATATGCTGCACCGGGTCTATCGTTTCAGGAGGAGTTTATGATCAGAGCTGCACTTGGAGGTATTTTGCTGCTGCTGAGTGCCGGGTGTATCGGTTTTTATCGTGACCCGGCGGCGGAAAAGGCGGTCAGAAGTTATCGGAATTGGGTGAAAGAATTTCCCGCAAAACCGTTGAACCGGGAAGAACTTTTCCGGAAAAATCCCTGCCGCAAAGGGGAGATACGGGAACTTTTCGCCAGATACAGCACGGCGAAAGCAGATAATGACCCGGCAGAAGCGGAGATTTGCCGGGTGAAGCTGAATTTTTTTGCCGGGTATCTGCCGGAAGCACAGCTGGAGTATGATCTTGCCGGGGCTTTGGATTATCCGGAGGAAATAGCGGATGTCGTCAGTGCGGAAAAGGCGGCATTGATCATCGACGGCGGCAGAACTCCGGCGGCGGAACTTCTGTGCAAAGTCCGCATTGCCCATGCTCAGGCGGTGAGGGCGATGCAGAAACGTTCCACGCCCCGGGAGAAGCTGAACTATTTCAAAGCGTGTCTATTTCTGGCAGAGGTCATCGGCGTGGATCTGCCGGAATTATCTGCGTTGAAGAGTTACGTTATCCGCTTTGATGGGGCGCAAAAAAGGGCGAAATAGAGAAAAAACATCATATTTCAAGTAAAAAAACGGCTTTTTTGCCATTAATCATTTGCTTTTTTGCAAAGCGGTGTTATTTTAATACAATGCTATAACAGCAAATTCATACTAAATGAGGTTAGAGAATGGGTAACTTGAAAAAGAAACGGCGTAAAAAAATCGCTAAACACAAACGCAAAAAGCAGCTTAAACTGCTTCGGCACAAAAACAAGTAAGCATTCTCCGAACCGCCCGGAAGAGTTCCGGCGCGGCGGGGATGCCGCTGCCTGACAGCGGCGGTCATACTTTTGCGGCGTCCGTTTCCGGCTGTTATGGTCAGGAACGGGCGTTTGTGTTATAATGAAAAGTTTACAAAATTATTTATGAGGGGATTAACAATGTCATTAATGGGAAAAAATTTGCCGAATACTTTGACTGTGAGCCGGATTTTTGCGGTTCTGGTTTTTGTGGCGATCGCCTCGATTGCCCATCTTGATGTGATCAGCAGCAAGGAGTGGGTTTTCGGACTCCGGCTGTCTGGAGTGGTCCTTGCCATGCTTGCGGGATTGACCGATCTGCTCGATGGTTATCTGGCGCGTAAATATCATTGGGTCAGCGATTTCGGGGCTTTGATGGACCCCCTTGCGGATAAGATTTTTGTTACCGGCACGATGTTGATGGCGGTGGAATTCGGGATCATTCCGGCGTGGATCGCCATTGCGGTGCTTTTCCGGGAGTTCATGGTTACCGGATTGCGCACACTGGCGGCGAAAAAGCAGGTGGTGATTTCTGCCGACCGCTGGGGCAAGCTCAAAACGGCGCTGCAGATGACCATGCTCGGTATTGCCGGTATCGCCTGGGCGATCGACGGCGGCGCGGAATATTTGAAGACTGAATCCTGGGCAGGTATCCGGATCTGGTATGTTTGGCTGGCATTTATGACCGGTATCGTGATGGTCACGATCTTTTCCGGCTTGGGTTACTTTGTCCGTTACCGGAAACTTTTCCTTTCCGACGGTGAGTAACGGTATTTGATTCAATAGCGGTACTGCGGAAGTTGATTCTGCAGTGCCGCTTTTTTTTGCGCTCCAAATGGTTGGAACGGGAAAATTTGAATTATTTAACCATTTCTGTCTTGTAAATGATAAAAAGCGGGTATACATTAAGTCTCATCCCGTGATATTTTAGAGGAAAGGAACGAAAATGAAACGGAAAAATATTTGTGTTGTATCCGCTCTGGCCGGTGCGCTTGCCATTGCCGGCGGATGTGTCTCCCCGACTCCGCCGCCGACCAATCAGATTTCCCCTGATGCCGATCCGCTTTTCGGCGGTATTTCCAGTCAGGATGTGCGCTCGGTTGCCGCCAAGATGACTCCGGCTCTACTGGCAGTACCGGAAATTGCCGATTCTGAAGATGGGGAAGTTGTGCGGATTTTGGTTTCCGATTTTGAAAATGACAGCCGTTTCATGATCGACCGTAATATTTTCATGGAGCGTTTGATCACCGATCTTAATACCTGCAGTTCAGGACGTGTGCGTTTTATCCAGAAGCGCAAAAACGTTTCCCGCCGCCGGAGTGAGGCGCTCAAGGATCGTCAGAGCAAGCAGTTGGAGAAAAATTTGCAGAAGATCGCTTCCGAGATCGCCGCTTCTCCGCTTTTCTCCAGGGAAAGACCGGCAAAGGTCGCCGTCATTCCGGTTCTGGGAACCAATCTGGTCAATTTGAATGCCGACAGTTTTGTGGCGATGCTCCGGTCTGAAGTTGCCAATGCCGCCGCCGGAAAGATCCAGTTTTTCATGCCCGGAGTGATGGATGGCGCTGATTACTACCTGACCGGTCAATTTATTGCCGAATCCATGAAAACCGAGGGGATCATCAACCTTGCCAACTACATCGAAGTGGTCGATTACCGGGTGAAAAACGGTAAATCCATGTATGTGGTATCCGATTCGGTGGTGGAAACCGGCAGCCGGAAACTTGCTTCCGATGGTAAGATTTCTGTCTACTCCCCCGCTGATGTGAAACGCATTTCCCTCTATGAGAACCATTTGAAAAAGGTGTTGAATGATCCTGCTCTCCGTCAGAACCCAAATGTCAATAAGCACCTCAATGTGATGATCGTTGATGCCAAAACCAAACTTTCAGTTTTTGAAAAGAGGTTCCCGGTCGATCGTAAAGTTTCCGATAACAGCGGTAATGCGTCGCTGATCCTTTCCGGCAAAATTTCCGGAATGCACGCCCGTAAAAACGGGGTCAACTCCGATTATCTGCTGATCACCGTATCTCTGACCGATATTGAAAGCAATGAACTGCTCTGGCAGAGAGCTTATGAGGTCAAGCGGCTCTCTGAATCCGGAATAGTTTACCGCTGATAAACTGCAGAAAAGGAGATTATTATCATGAAAAAGTTTTTTGTTTTTTCTGTAATGGCGGTAATGGCGCTCTTTTGCGGTTGCCATTCGACTTATCCTGTTGATCGCAACAACACTCCGGAAACCAGTGTCGTCTTTACCCGTCCGGCACGTTTTACTCCCTTCTTCGGCTCCTATTCCTTGAGCGAATTTGTGGAGATCACCTATGAACGCGCCAGCCGCAACCATGCCAATCAGTTCGTGGTGGAAGTCGGTATCCGCAACCGCGGGCCGGTCAGCTGGACAAACTGGTACAAAAATGCTCCGGAGCAGATCCCGCTCAAGGTGCAGACCTCTTTCTTCAGAGGACCCCGTTCCGGTTCGCCTTCGGCTTATACGACCAACCGGCAGGAGATCGTTATCGGCCGCGGAGAAACTTATCACTTGAAGGTGGTTTGCCCTGTCAAAGATGTTTCCGATTATCAGGTCGTTCTGGGGGACTGAGATGGATATGAAAAAGATATTTCTCCTCTTTGCCGGTTGCCTGCTTTTGTGGGCAGCCGGATGCCGCAGTTATGAAGGCGACTTCGTGGAAAAGAGCGAAGAAGAGCTGGCGGCAATGGAAAAACTCAACGATCAGGCGCATCTGGCTTTCATGAGCGGCAACTACAGTGACGCAGAGACGACTTTGCGCTCTTTGACCACGGAAAATACGGTCAGCCGTCCGCTTTATCAGATGGAACTGCTCTCCGTACTGCTGATGAGCGGCAAAAATGAAGAAGCGCACAAGCTGATGCTCTCTATTTACCGGGATATTGAAATGCTTTTCGATCCCCAGCTGGAAGAAAAAGCTGTCAGTATGTGGCACGGAGAGGTCAACAAGGTCTTTAAGGGTGATGCTTATGAGCGGTCAACCTTTTATGCTTTTATGGCGCTTTCATTTATCCGCGAGGGCAACTGGGAAGATGCTTTGCGCTGTGTGAAAAACGGTTTGCTGGCAGATGCTGACTCCAACCGGGATGAGGCGCTGGATGATTACGGTATGCTCTTTTATATCGGTTATATCGCCGCACTGAAGATGGATGATCCGGATACGGCGGATGATTATATGAAAGGTCTGCTCCGGGCGCTGGGCAACCGCCGGGAGGTCACCGATGCGGAAAAGGAGCGCTTGAGAGCGTACTTCACTGCCGGACTTGAAAATAAGAAACCCAATGTAATACTGGTTCTCTGGACAGGTACTCCGCCGTCGGTGGTCTGCGGCGGCAGTTACAATGAAAAGCGTGCCATTATCCGCGGCAGTAATCCCTTCGATCTGGTGAGTGTCTCTGTGGGCAGCGGAAAAGATCATTTTGCCGGCGGTTTTCTGGGAGATGTGGAATATCAGGCGACCAGCCGCGGCGGCAGATTGATGGATAATGTCCTCTCTGACAAAGCAACTGCCAAAAAAGCGATGGAAGTTTCGGCAAATATCCTTTATATTGCCGCTCCGGTGTGCATTTCTCTTGCCGGACAATTCTCTGATCCGGTGGTGGGTTTGAGCTTGCTGGGCGCCGGTCTGGGCTGTTATCTGGTCGGTGGAACTGTCCATCTGGTAGGTTACATGATCAATCCGGCGGCTGACGGCAGATACTGGCGCAACCTTCCCGGACAATTCAGCATCGTGCCGCTGACACTTGAACCCGGGGAATACAATGTGGTATGCAAAGGTTACAAATACTCTGATTGCACCGCCAGACAGTATACCACCATCAAAGTTGCCGAAGAGAGCAAAGGTATGCAGGTGATCTACATGCCGATGATGACTTACGGCAGCAACAGTGCGTGGTTTTCCCGATTCAAAGCGGCGCAGAATTATATTCTGCCCCGTGCAAATGCGAACCGGATGGCGAAGGAGTTGAAATGAAGAAGATATTGTTTTTGTTTACTGCCGGACTTTTTCTGGCTGCGGTCAATAGCGGATGCTCTTCCGTTGAGCCGGAAATAACTTATGATGTTCTGCCGGCACTGCCGGAATATTCCAAACCGGCAGAGGAGTTCGATACCTCTGCCTGGATCGAGTTCCGGGGAGACAGCAATGAGGAGCTGAACAAGGTGTTTCTCAAGCTCCTGAATGAGCATGGTTACAAGAATATCCTGCCGGAATTGCGCTATGATGCCCATGATCTTTCCCGCACCTGGGTGGTGGCGCTGCTGCATCTTCAGCGGTATAAGTACAAGTGTGCCGACGGCAGTTACCTTGATACCCGGGTGATAGTGATCATCCGCAAGCCGGGGATGGTCAGCGGCAGAGTGCTGAACTATGGTAAAGCGCGTTATTTTCAGGCATACAGCCGCCGCAAACTGGCAAGTGACTATGAGAGCGACATGGATTTGCAGGAAGGGTATTATGCCGCGATGGTGAATCTTTTCAGTATAACTGAGTTCCGCCAGGCGCTGGAACCGGCGGGAAAAAGGTAATGAGATCGTCGCAGAGTCAAGAAATAGTTAAAACTCAGGAATATATGGCGAAAAAAGGGTGATTTTTTCAGAAAAAGTGAAAAAAACTCAAAAAAACGCAAAAATTTTCCAAAAATTATCAAAACAGCTCTTGATTATTTACCTGTTTTTGAGTATACTTATAATCAGTCACTGAATAATGACGTAAAGAACAACCAATTTTGGAGGATCAAAACAATGAAACACAAGTTCTATGATGTCAAAACCAAATCTCACGTCGAAACTGAAGTTTTGGAGTGCGTGACCTTTACCAATGCCAGCCGCACCAGCTATGCTTTCAAAGGCAAAACTGCCGATGGCCGCAGCCTGACCGCTTTCGTCAGCAAGGCTGTCTGGGACAAAGCCAACAAGTAATATTGTTGACACGGGGCAGTTGCCGGAGATCGGAATTCCTGAATTGAGGTGATTGCTTTATCATTGAGCCGTCCGGTTTAGGCTGGACGGCTTTGTGTTTGCACCGTTTCATCATGAGTTTTGGTACAAAAAAGGGGATTTTTAAAAATAGTTACTTGAAAAAAGTGGAAAATGGAGCTATTTTAATTGATCGACAATTTATGTTGTGGTATAACGCCCGTTGATGCCGTCATCCCCGGGCAAAAAATTTTGCAGATAACTAAACTAAAAAACAGGATGAAACGAAAATGAAAAGAACTTTTCAGCCCTCGAACCGCCGTCGTAAACGCCGGCTTGGTTTCTTCGCCCGTATGGCCACCCCCGGCGGCCGTAATGTGATCAGACGCCGCCGTCAGAAAGGCCGCGCCCGTCTCACTGCCTGATTCGGGTGTGCCGTGTCAACTGCACTCGCCGAACCGGTCAAAGGCAACCGTGAACGTTTGCGCCTGAATAAACTGGATAAATTGAAGTATAAGTCTCAATTTGACCAGATCAGGCGCGAAGGAGTGAAAAGTGTTGCTCCCGGCATGGTAGTAGTAGTTGCGCCAGCTCCGGAAGGTCGCTTGGAGTGCGGAGTAATATGCAGCAAAAAATACAGTCTGCTGTCGGTGGTCCGCAACCGGGCACGCCGGTTGATGTGGGAGAGTTTCCGGATGTTGAAACCGGAGCTCTCCCCGTGTCGCATTTTACTGATACCGCGCCGCAAGATGAAAAACAGCGACCGGATGCAAGTGACTGCGGAACTGAAAGAGATCCTGAAAAAACAGGGTGTCCTGAAAGATCCCGGTCAGGTTTTGCCGCCGGAGTTATGATGGCGCTGATCCGGGTGTATCAGAAAACTGTTTCACCGTGGATACCGTGCTGCTGCCGGTTTGAACCATCCTGTTCCCATTATGGAATGGAGGCGTTCCGTAAACGCGGTTTCTGGGCAGGATTGATTTTGACCGTCTGGCGGGTGATGCGTTGTCAGCCATTTTGCCGCGGCGGTTACGACCCGGTTCCGGATCACGGATTTTGCCGGGTGGACTCAGTCAACCACCAAACGAATGACAAACAATGAAATTTGATAAAGAAACAATTATCGGTCTCGTTCTCTGCCTGCTGGTGATGCTTGCCTGGCCCAGCATCAGCGAAGCTCTCGGCTGGAGTGTTCCGGAAGAAACTCCGGCGGAAGAGACTGTTCAGAGTGCTGCTCCGGCGGTTCCCGCTGTTCAGGCTCCGGCTGCTCCGGTTGCTTCTGCTGCTCCGGCTCCGGCGGTTCCGGTCAAGCCTCTTACCATTCCTGATGACGGTATTCTCCGCAATGATCAACTGGATTTGACCATTTCCAGTGCCAATGGTTCTGTCAGCAAAATTACTTTTCCCGGTTATAAAACCAACGATCTTCAGGGTGAAATCACCTTTGACAGCAATCTTTTCGCCTTTAACGTTCCCGGTGCGAAAACCATTGCCATTGAACCGGCGGTCAATGAAAACGGCTCTTTGAGAAGCTCCCGTACTCTGGAAGTCGGCGGAGCAAAAATCAAAGTCGATCAGCTTTTTACCCTGCTCAACGGCTGTGTTATCGATTGCCACTACACTTTGACCAATATTTCCGCTCTCCCGGTGACCCTTGCCAATGCGACTGTCGCCGGAGCATCCGTTTCTCCGTGGCACATCATCAGCGGTGACAAGATCCGCACCATGTCGCACCGGATGGATCTGATGAAAGCCGATGGTGAGATAGAGGATGTTTCTGCGGATGAGGATGATGAGGATTTCTATGCTTATGCGGGCATCCAGGTGCAGTGGGTGTCGGTGAGCAACAAATATTTCTGTTCTGTCCTGAAAAGCAGCGGGGGGAATTTTCAGCTCAGTCTGCCTTCTCCCCGTCCGGCAGTTGCCGATAATAAGGGAAAAGAGTACAATGTCATCTCTGCCGGAGCGACCCTTCCACCGATGACACTCCAGCCCAATGCTGCGGCAACTTTTGACTTTTCCAGCTACACCGGGCCGAAATCCGGCAGTGCGTTGAATGAATTTGTTCCTTCCGGGGACAAAGTCATGCATTTGGCATGGGGACCGCTGAACTACCTTGCGCGGCTGCTGATGTGGATTTTGAATTTGCTGTACTATGTTTTCCACAGCTATGGTGTGAGTATTATTATTCTGACCTTGCTGGTGCGTTCCGCATTTTATCCCCTTACCGCCCGGGGCAATGAGTCCATGCGGAAAATGCAGAAGGTTCAGCCGCTTTTCAAGGAGCTGAAGGAGAAGTACAAGGATGATCCCCAGCTGCTCAACCAGAAAATGACCGAGCTTTACCGCAAAGAGGGTATCAATCCCCTTGCCGGATGTTTGCCGATACTGCTGCAGATACCGATCTTCTTCGCTCTTTATGCGATGCTGGATAATGCGATAGCTCTGCGCCACGTCTCATTCCTCTGGTGCAAAAATCTGGCGGCGGCAGATACGATCTTCTCCATTCCGCTGGGCTTTACTCTGCCCCTTGCCGGAATCGATGCTATTCCTGTAAATCCTCTGGTGCTGATGATGACGGTGTTGATGGTCATCCAGCAGCGGATGACGCCGATGGCGGCTGACCCCGCCCAGAAGAAGATGATGGCGATGATGCCGGTCATCATGCTCCTTTTCCTCTACGATTTGCCGTCCGGTCTGACGCTTTACTGGACGATCAGCAACCTTTTCAGTATCATTCAACTCTGGCTGCAGAAAAGACGCGGTCAGACCCTGCAAAATGCTGCTCCGCAGGGTAAATAACCATTAAGGAAGAAAAAAATGGCAGAAAATCCCAAATTCAATGAGTACAAGGGTCAGATTATTGAGATCCTGGCGAAAATGTTCGACTATCTTGCCCTCAATGGCGATTTCAGAGTCGAAGAAAAAGGTCAGCGTATCGCAGTGGCGATTTCCAGCGACAATGCGGGCAGGATCATCGGCAGAAAGGGTCAGACTCTGGAAAGTCTTCAGCTGCTGTTGAACCGCATGATGTTCAAGCAGGATGAGAATTGTCCCCACATCACGCTGGATATTGACGGTTACGCTTCCGGCGACCGTGAAAACAAAGAAAATGGAGCTGCCGACTCTGATAATGGCAGCAGCGCGCCCCGGGAATACCGCCGCCGTCCCCGCCGCGGAGGTGATGATGCGCCCCGTTCCAGCGTTGAGCAGCTGGAAAAACAGGCGCTTGATGCCGCCAAAGAGGTTAAACGCTGGGGCGAACCGGTGAAACTGCCGGAAATGAATGCCCATGACCGCCGGATCATTCACATTACCCTGAAAGATGATCCCGAAGTCACCACCGAATCCATCGGTGACGGTGCGATGAAAAAAGTGGTCATTTCCTTGCGTGAATCCGCACAGTAAAGAGTTTTCTCCGAAACGGGCTGCAGTAAATGCAGGCCCGTTTTTTTTGCCGACATTTCGGGAGGTGCAGAAAAGGCTCTGTTGCCCCTATGGATAGATGATTGCAAACAACGTACTGAAAATACCCCGCCTTTCTTGGAAAAGGTTGGGGGTTCCGGAAGAGCGCGACAGAAAAAAGGACTGCCTTTTACAGCAGTCCTTGAGTTTATCGGGGAGGAACTTATTTCTGTTTGGTGATCACCTTCAGCAGTTCAAAGTTCTCTTTGCCGAGAGTTCCGGAAATGAGACCTTCAGCAGAGTAACCGGCTGGCACTTTACAGGAAAGAGTGCAGGAGCTGCCGGGTTTGAGACGGGGGATTTCCGCTGAGAGCAGCTGAGTTGCCTTTTTTCCGGCGGGGGCATAGTTGATCACGACTTTGCGCGCCGGAGTTTCCCGGCAGACGGAAAAGGTGAAGAGCAGTTCATTGCCCTTGAGTTCCAGACCGACAGCGGTATTCCCGATGATCTCCCGCAGATCGGTGATGCCGGGGAAGATCGCCAGTTGATAGTGGTAACTGCCGGAAAGGTTTTTATCCAGCGTCACTCCCGGCAGAATAAATTCGATAGTTCTGCCGGTTTTTTCACCCAGTCTGCCGATCCATGAGTAGAGGGTGCATTTTTCCGGCGGATTATTCTGGATCAGAGCCAGAGCAACCCGTTTTTCCGGAGAGGATACTGCGACCCAGCGGCGCACCGGAGCAAAGTAGGTGTTGGGCCCGTGCCAGCCGCCCCGGTAGATTCCGGTAGCGGGAAAGTCGGTGCGCTGACCGAGGCTGTTGACCGCATCACCGCCCTTTGCGGGAATGGCGGCGACCCATGAGATGTCTCCGGAGGGCATCAGGTTGAGCCACGGCGAAGTGTATCCCGCTTTGGGGACGGATTTGAACTTCAGCGCCACGTCGAAATTGACACAGAGAGCATCCTTTTCCAGCGTGATATTGCGGAGCAATTCAGCGGCATAAGCGCCGTATTCATAGCAGTAAAGGGTTGCCGAATCCGGGGTGATTTTCCGCAGTTCCATATTGGAAATAATGGCATCATTGTGCCGCCAGAGCTTTTCATTGAAAAGCACTCCGGTTGCCTGAGAGTAGACCATTAAGGGACCATTGGAAAACTTGACGAGTGTACCGCCCCAGAGAAGGGGGAGGTTCTGATCTTTGAGGGTGATATTTTCCACGCCGCCGCAGATTTGGGGGAAGAAAGTGAGTTTGAGGTACTCATTTTCGATCTGCTTTTTATCCGAAGCAAGTTCCTGATGAGCAAATGTTTCCGGCAGAGCGGTGTGTTTGATTTCCGGAGCCTGCCGGGTATTGCACCCGGCAAGAACCAGCATCATGAGGGGAAGAATGATATTACGGTAACTCATTTTCACTTCTCCGATTCAAAGCAGCGTTTGACCGGCAGAGATTTGCCATTCAGCTTGAATTTGGCAATCAAATCTCCGGGGCAGCCGTCGGTGGGCCCCATGCCGATGAAGTACTCAAAGCGTTGATCCATGACATGACTGAGCGCCCGGACAAGGGCATCCCCGTCGTGGCTGTCTTTGGCACTTACGGTGATCACATTGCCATTGCGGGCAATACCGCATTTTGCAGGATCTTTTTCCCGGAAATTCAGGACGATGCAGGGTTTATTCTGCGGCATTTTGCGGAGGATCTGCACCTTGCCTTTGGCGCAGAGCTTCATTCTGGCGCAGAAGTCGAAATATTCCTGGAAGTTCTCAGCCAGAGCCAGCTCATCTTTGGCGGCATTTTCCGGCACGACCACGGCGAAGGCGGGTTTTTTCTGCTGATCAAGGAAGGCGAAGGAGTTGATTTCCTCAGCGGTGTTCTTGAACTCCAGAGATTTGTAGGTGAGTTTCAATTCGGAATTGGCAGGGAAGGTGATCTTGCTGCCGGCATCGACCGTCTGACCGTTGAGCGTGACTTGCGCAGGGGTGAAGTTGCGGATCTGCCGTGGGGAGATGCGGGAGGTGAACTCATCGGCGTTGTTGAGTTTGATGGTGAAAACAGTGGTGGTCAAATCTTTTTTGGAGCTGACTTCCACTTCACCACCGGGGAGCATGGAAAATCCGCAAACCGCTTCAAAGAGTACGGGAATACGGGAGGGCAGGTCAAAGGAGACGATCACGTTGCGGTCGAAAACCTGCTGTTTGAGAGTGGCGGAATCGCGCATTTTCCGCACGAAAAGATAGGTGTCATTGCCCAGAAGGGCGCTGTTGATGTCAAAGGTGGCGGGCATTGCCTCATCGTAGGGGTTGCCGAAGAAGAGGATGGTATTTTCTTTTTTGCCGTAACGGGCATTGTAGAGGATCTGACCGCCATTGTCACATTTGACCGGATTGACCACCTGCCAGCCGTGGCGGATGCACTCCAGCAATTCGGGCATGGTGTACTGGGAAGTGGCGTTGCCGCCGTAGAGCTGGGCGGAAGCGGTCATGCCGTAACGGAAACCGTTGAAAACGCAGTAATCCATCAGTTTGCCCAATTTTTCCATGAAGGGTTTGCGTTTCAGGGAGCGCCAGTCGGGGATCATCTGGGGCAGGCGGTAGCCGTGACCGTGGATAACGACGGGCAGAGCGCCGAAGGTGTAGCGCCAATGGGGCATTTTGTCATGGAATTCACGGTCAAAGCAGGTGCGCTCGATCATGATCACGTCGGCATTCATTTCGCCGTTGGCAGCGATGAAGGGACGCAGATGTCTGGGGGCGTTGGGAGCGAGTTTTTCCCGGATGTATTCAAAGAGTACGGTCTGGGCAACGTTGGAGTCGATGTAAACGCCTTTGCGGTCATAAGCTCTGCCGGGGAGGTCATAATTTTGGGTCGCAGGGCCGCGGTAGTAGGCTCCCGAACCGGAACAGTCGAAGCTGAATCCGGGCAGATCAAGTTCATCGTAGACCAGTTTCAAATCTTTGTAGAGCTGTTTGGCAAAGGATGTACCCATGGGGAAGACGCGGGCATCCTGATCGTGATAGTTTGTCCAGCCGTTTTTGTAGACGGCGATAATGCCGCCTTCAGTATCCGGGAGCAGGGAGTCGGGGTATTTGCTTTTTGCCAGACCGAAATCGCAGAAAGTTCCGCTGGCGGTGGGGTAGAAGGCAAAGCCGAATTTTTTACCGTATTTATGGAAGACGCCTTTGCGGTTTTTGTGGAAATCTTCACAGCTGAGTTTGCGCCAGTCAAAGGGGCCGAATTCACCGCCGACGATCTGGTTGATGTAGCCGAGTTTGAATGCTCCGGCAAGGGGTTTGTAGTCCCACAGCTCTTTGTGACCGTAGATGTCACCGCTGCGTTTGTAGGGGGCATAAGCCCAGTCCCATGCCATATAGAGGCGGCGGAAGACTTCGTAATCGGGTTTATAAGTCCATACGCGGTACATGGCGTGGGCGTACCAGATGTATTTATTATCCTGTCCGACGTAGGGAGTCCATTTTTCGGGGAAGGAGTCATACATAGCCTGAATACTGTTTTCCTCCCAGCCGTAGAGGTTTTCCACGGAACCGATGAGGAAGCGGAAAGTGGTTTTGCGTTTCGGGCCGAGGGCAGTTCTGGCGGAGTAGGAAAGAGAGGCGGAATCTTTGGTGAATTTATTCAAACTTCTTCCCAGCCAGGAGTATTTGTCAAACATGACGCTGCCGAGGATGAAACTGCGTTTGGCATCGCCGAAAATGGCAAGTGATACGGGCATGGGGGCAGTTGCAGTATGTTTGACGGAACTTTTGCCTTTGAAGCCGCCTCTGGAAATATCTTTGCCGGTGACTTCCAGTTTATCGTAACCGTCGTAGAACCAGTCTTTTTTGCTCCGGGGGACGGTCAACTGAAGACCGGGTTCAAGCCAGAGTTCCTTATCGAGATTGTTGGTGACGGTCAATTCGGCAAGGATGAGGCGGTTGCGGGCGGAAAATTTCACGCTGATACCGGCTGAACCGGCTTTGAATGTGACGGTTTCGGAATTGTCATTTGACTGTACTTCACCGGGGGTGATGTTTTCAAATTTTCCGGTTTTGCCGTTCAGGACATAGATGGAACCGGCAAGGGTTTTGCCGTCAGGGGTTTCGATGGTGTATTTGCCGTCGGGTGACAAATTGGTGAGTTTCACTTCCGGCACAGCCACGTCGGCGGCGAGCAGAAGCGGGATGAGTGAGAGTGAGAAAAGCAGTTTTTTGATCATGATTTTTTACCTCCAGGGTGACCATACTGTTTTATTGAAATTAAAGTGACCATTCGGTTTTCTTGTGCCAAGTTCTTTATCTTCATAGAGCCGGGCGTTTCCGGCGGCGGTGATGAAGTGATAACGGTTGCTGTGCCGTTTGGTTCCCGGATTCTGTACCGGCTGCAGGAAGGGGATCTTGGCATCCCCGAAGATGATGAGTTTTTCCGGATGGGCAAAGTTGTGCATGGTGGCACGGCGGGTTTTGCTGTTGTATGTGTGCATAAACTCATTCATCCCGTAGCTGGAAACCGAGATCCGGCGCAGTTGGGGAACCAGCGGATCGGGGCGCTCGGTATACATCTGGGCGTTGCGGGAATCAGAGGGGCAGGCGGCATAATCTCTGGTGGAAAAGTAAGGGTCGATTTTGTCGCTCCAGAAAGTCCAGAGTGGTTTTGCCTGAGTCCACACCGGGGGCATGACGCCGTGAGTGGCGGCATAAGTCTGCATTTTTCGCAGGATTTGTTTAAGGTTGTCGGCACAGCGCACCTGTTTGGCGCGATCCTGAGAGACTGAACCGCAAATCAGCACGATCAGGGTCAGCAGAACCGGCAGACAGAGCAAGATTTCTTTATAATTTTTCATTTTACCTCCCTATGGTTGGTGTTTGTGCGGTTACTATATATTCGCAGAAGATTTTTTGCAATATCCGGCGGTGAAAAATCCCTGATTTTCCCTATGTCATTTCAGTTGTTGAATTGACATAGGTAATGCCGGATTTTGAGACAATGATCCCCCGCTTTTACCTTTTCAAGAAGGGTGAATGGAAAAAAACGGGGGATCGGTTCAGCAGAAGTTACAGGGAAAGACGGGTGGGAACGCCTTTTTCGTAGTAGTAGCTGAAATAGTTTATTTCATCGGCTCTCCAGCAGAAATATTTGGCATCGACACCGCCCTGGATGTCGCCTTTGGTAATGCTGTGAGCTGAACCGTCAAGAGTGGAAATATTGGCGCTGTTGCCGTGACGGAAGTCCGGCTGACCGTAGTTTTCACTGGAACCTTCCCAGACGGTTGCTGCCATCCTTCCATTGGCATTGAGGCTGTCGCCGGAAAAGATGATCTGGGAGTGAGAGGAGACTTTTTTATCCGAAACACTTGCGGCAAAACGGAAAACGGTGGTTTTGAAAAGCGCTCCGTAATATCCGGCAATGGCATCGGCTTTGTAACCTTTGTACATCATATCGGCGCCGGAAAGATCTTTGGAGGGGCAGAAGAACATTTCCGGAATCAGAGTCTGGTCACTTTTTGAACCGTAGGTGGCTGCTTTCAAAGTTGCCAGATCAGCGCCGCCGAGATAGGGGATGAGGTGGTAAAATGCGTTGTTGTACAGGGGATCGCTGTATGCCAGACTGCCGCCGCGGTGATCCCACATGCCGTCATTATCCTGACCGTACATCTGACCGGCAACGATGAGCTGTTTGTGATTGTTGATACAGCTGGCACTTCTGCCCCGTTCCCGGGCGGCATTGAGAGCGGGCAGCAGTATCGCCGCCAGAATTGCAATAATGGCGATGACCACCAGCAATTCGATGAGGGTGAAGCCCATGGGCTTTCTGTCACTTACATGACAGAAAGCCCATGGGCTTTCTGTCACTTACATGACAGAAAAAG
>JAZUPS010000278.1:0-6881 GCA_045605305.1 Victivallaceae bacterium | reverse complement strand
CTCCGCAGTCTGGATAATGCCGAAGTCTTCTTCGATGTTCCTCTCTACTTCGGACTTTTCGGTACGGTTTCCGCCTTCCTCGTTATGACCTTTTCTCCCCAGAGCAGCCGGTTGATCGCTTACAGCTCAACTTTGATCGGTATCATCTTCAGTCTGCTGCTCCGCTTGATCCTTCAGTACCCCCTGCGCCGTCAACTGGTTCGGCAGGATACCCTTGATGAGATGGGAGAAAATAAATGAACAGGGCCATCCTGATCGTCATCTGCGACTTTCTCGTTTCCGCCATGCTGACCATGATGACCGGAATGGTTCCCGGTCACACCGGCGGCACCGGCGTGGGACTGGATGAAAGCACCACCAAAGTACTGCTGGCTGACCTCAATAAACGCCAGCTGGAACTGGAAAATCTCCGCGCCCGGCTCCGGGAGGCTCTCAATTCTTCGGAAAATAACTCCAAAATGCAGGCGGAACTGAAAAAACTTACCGCCGAATTGGCTGCCAATCTCGCTAAACAAAGCAAGTTGCGCGCCTCCCTTGCCGCCACCGCAGAAAATACCGGTCTCCTCGATGCCGATCGTCTCCGCGCCCGCCTCGATGAGGAAAAACTCCGCCGTCTGGAACTGGAAATCGAACTCAAAGATTCCCAAACCGACCTTTCCGGCAAAAAACAGGAACTCAAAGCCGTTTCCGGCGAACTCCGCAACCGGGAACGGGATCTTGCTGTCGAACAGCGGGAGCTTAAACGCACCCGGCAGACCCTCTCGGAAACCAGCCGCGCTCTGGTGGATATGACCAGAGAAAATACCCGTGCCCGCGCTGATCTCGCCCGCAGTGAAAGCCGCAGAGAGGCCGCTGAAGCCGATGCCAAACGCTCCGGGGAACAGTTGACCGCCGTCCGTCAGGATCTTAAACGTACCAGCGATCAGCTCCTCGATGAGACCCGCCGCCACGGTGAAACCAGAGGCGAATTGATGAAAAAAGATACCGAAGTCAGGGAGCGCAACCGGGAACTCAGCGTGGCAAGAGATTCCCTGCGCAAACTTACCACCGCTCACGGGCAGATCGAAGGAAAGCTCGGCGCTCTGCAGATCCGTTTCGCCGAAACTACCGGCAGACTTGCTTCCAAAGAGCAGGATAATGCCTCGCTCAAAGATCACAATACCCGGCTGGAACGGGAACTTCTTGCCGCTAAATTGCAGACCCGTGAAGCGGAAACCGGAAAATTGCTGATGCAGGAAACCCTCAAAAGTACCGTTCAGGAACTTTCCGCCAGCCGTCAGGAACTGCTGCAGACCCAGCAGAGCAATGCCCGGCTGGATGCTTCGCTTGAGTCGATGAAAAAAGCCGCCGCCGCTGCCGCCTCTCCCCGCCGTCATGATGTTTTTCAGCGTTATGCTGCTGCCGTCACCCGGGTGACCGGCACTGTTTCCGAAGAGGCTTTCATGGGCAAACGAACCGGTAAAGAGGTCAGTTTTTATCCGGTGGTGATCTTTAACAACCGTCCCATGCTCATCGGTGCCGTCAACCGTTTTGCCGGTGACTGGTCAAAGGTGCTGGATTTCAAAAATGTCATTGAGGTGGCAATGGATTTTTCCGCTCCATTCGGCAGTAAAAATGCTCCGGGCAATCCCATTGCCGGGCCGATGCTGGTCAACAGATCCCACATCCATCTGGCGGCTTTCCCCTTTACCGATAAAAATTTCCAGCCCCTTGAACCGGTTTCTGCCGCAAAGATCCAGGAGCGCGGAGCTGAAGGACTTTTCCTTTTCAAACACAACAGCTTTGAATCCAACGCCCGGCTTGACGGCAGAGTGTCGCTGGTCATGGATAAGGATAACCCCTCCCTCTTTATCCGCAATGCCGGGCGCTCCAACAACGAACTCAATGCCGAACCCGGTGATATGATCCTCACCGTCCACGGGGAATTTGTCGGCATCGTTGCCGCCGCAGAGAAAATCGACCGGGTTTCCGGCGCCAGAGTGCCGCTGATCAAAGATGTCAATACCTTCTGGAATCAGGCGATGCTCATCCAGCTGGATAAACTTCCCGGGGAAAAATACTTCTCCCGCTTTGCCTCCGGAATGCTCAAACTCCGTCAGAAACTCAAAGCCGGTTATCACAGGTACTGAATATGCCGGATGAGCTGAATCAACCCGAACTTTTTGATCCGGAAAAGACCATCACCGCCAATTCCGGCGGCAGTCAGGTCACTGATTTCGGTCAAATCCGGGAGGATTTTCGCATTTATCCCGATGAAGACGGGGTCAAATATGAGAATTTGAAACTGCTCGGCATGGGGGGCATGGGGGTGGTTTACAGCGCCGATGATCCGACCCTGGAGCGTCCGGTGGCGTTGAAAATACTGCGTGAACCATTCCGGCAGAACCGGGAACAGATCGGGAAATTCATCAACGAAGCCCGGATCACCGCCCGGATCGATCACCCCAATATCGTTGCGGTACATCAGCTCGGAGTGAACTCAAAACACGGTGTTTACTTTTCCATGCGCCGTATCAGCGGAGAGACGCTGCAAAGCGCCATACGCCGATTGAATGATGGCAATCCGGAAGCCCTGCGCACCTACACCCGCCGCCGTCTGCTGGATATTTTCATCGCCGGCTGTTACGGAGTTGCCGCCGCCCATGAGAAAAAAATCCTCCACTGTGACCTGAAACCGGCAAATATCATGATCGGTTCATTCGGTGAGGTGCTGGTTCTGGATTGGGGCTTGGCACGGGAGTTCGATGCTCCGGCGGATGAGAATAAAAAGGAGATTTCCGGGACACCTGCCTACATGGCTCCGGAACTTGTCACCGGGGAGTTGAAAACCCCCGATGAGCAGACCGAGGTTTACGCTCTGGGAACTATTCTTTACTCCATTCTCAGCCGTAAACAATCCCCCTTTGACCTTGATCTTGATCAGAAGACGCTTATGGAAAAGGTGGCTCTGGGCAAGTATATCCCCCTTCACCCGCCCAAAGGAGAGCGGCTCAGCCGGGAACTTTCAGCCATCTGCCGCAAAGCGATGGAGCGTGACCGGGAAAAGCGTTACCGTACTGTTTCCGGATTGCTCAACGATCTGCACAACTACCGCGATGGTTATCCGGTGGCGGCGTATTCTCCCAATATATTCTACCGTTTTTTCAAGTTCTGCCGCCGTCGCCCGGCGATACCGCTGACCTTGATTGCCGCTTCTGCCGCTCTGATGCTGAACTCCTTTGCGGGGAACATCATCAACTTTTTCCATGACCGTTCACTGCACCGCTCCTCCATGATCAACATTGATCTGGCAAATAATTACTACCGGAAGCTGAATTTTGCCTTTAGCCAGAAAACTGATTATTCCGGTTCTGAATCCATTTTGCATAATGCTATCATGCAGAAAGATCAGCAGATGCACACCCAGCTGGCGCTGATGGAGTTTTTTTCGGTGCTGGATGCGGCTTCGGGATTTTCTCCGGCGGGCAAGAGGGAGTTTGTCTTGAACCATGCTCCGGAAATTTTCCGGAAAATCCTGCAGCTTTCCATGCATCCGGTCAATTATGAACAATTTGGAGACACCTTTGAACGTATCTCCCGCAACGAGTTTTTCCCCGGTGCTGTCCACCACGATCCGGCACTGAAAAATCTGGTTGAAATTATTGGCAAAAAGAGCGGTTCGATCTACTTTTATCAGGCAAATCAACCGTGGAAAGCTCCCGTTTCGGTAATGGACGGCAATGGGAAAACATTCACTCTCGCACCCAATGATGTCGGGAGAATCGACCTGCCTGCCGGAGAGGTGACGGTGACATTTGCCAACGGCGTGCGGATGTATTTCCGGATCGTTCCCGGCAGCCGGGAATCCGTTGCTGTGCCGGAGATACAATTCAATGATCCGGCAGTGAAAGTCATTCCCGCAGACCACTGTGTTCTGGATATTCCCGGCGTGGGAGAGACCTTTTGCAGTTTGCCGGAGTTTTTTGTCCTGCCAGTCCGGATCACGGAAAAATTTACTCATAAAGAGGCGGAAAAAATCATTGCCGGATTGAAAAAGAGCTATCCGTTTTCATGGCAGCTGCCAAGTGCCGCGCAAATTTATAAAATCCGTAACCGGAAAAAGTCCCTGCCGGGAAGTTTTTACGGTTTGCCCCTTGTTGAAAACAGCCCGATATTGTTGCGCAACGGCGAGTTTTTTGACCCTGCCGCCAAACGGGTTTCTCCAAAAATGCCGGATAGCAAAGGAGTTCTCTATCTGGTAAGTCCCAACTCAAGTGATGAAGCAAGATGATCGATTTCAAAAATATTTCCAAAAGTTATTCCGGTGAATATATCCTTAAAGCTGTAAACTGCCGAATCAATACCGGTGAAAGGATCGGCGTGGTCGGACCCAACGGAGCGGGAAAAAGTACCCTTTTCGGGATGATCACCGGTGAGGTGATGCCGGATTCCGGCGAAATCGTCATTCCGAAAGAGAGCCGTCTGGGGATCATGCGCCAGCATATCGCGGAGACGGATCTGGATCGGAGTCTGCTGGAGTTTACTGCCGATGCCATTCCGGAGCTGAAAAGTTACTCTGCCGAATTGGAAGAGGTCGAAACCCGCATGGCACAGTGTGAAGATGACCGGGAGCTGGAAACCCTGCTCAAACGGCACGGATTTCTGCAAAGTTCCATCGAACACCTGGGGGCGTATCATTTGGATGTGGAGGCGAAACAGGCACTTACCAGTCTGGGATTTCCCGTGTCTACCCTGGAAAACAAACTCAGTTCCTTTTCCGGCGGCTGGCAGATGCGGGCGGCGCTGGCGCGGGTGCTGATCTCCCGGCCGGATATTCTGCTGCTGGATGAACCGTCGAACTATCTGGATATTCCCGCAGTGGAGTGGCTCTGCCGTTTCCTTGCCAACTTTCAGGGTACGCTTCTGCTTATTTCCCATGACCGTTTTCTTTTGCGGAAACTTGCCGATATTACTCTGGAGGTCAACCGGGGAACCGTCACCCGTTACGCGGGAAACTACGATTTCTACCGCCGGGAACGGGAACAGCGCCGTATCGCTCTGGAGGCGGCAAAACGGAATACCGATCACAAAAAAGAGCAGCTTGAGCGGATGATCGACCGTTTCAAAGCCAAAAGCACCAAAGCCGCCGCCGCCAAAAGCGCCCAGAAAAAACTTGACCGTATCGAAGATGTCAAATTGAGCGAAACCATTGACTACCACGGCGTGATCAAGTTCCCCGAACCGCCCTCTTGCGGTGCAGAAGCGGTGAGACTGGAAAATCTTACCTTCGGTTATACCCCGGATAAACTGCTTTTCAAGGATGTGACACTGGATGTGGCATCGGGGGAAAAGCTGGCGATAATCGGTTACAACGGCATGGGTAAAACCACGCTTTTGAAGTTGATAGCGGGGGTATTGAAGCCGCTTTCCGGCAGAGTTGTTCCGGGGCACCGCATCATTTGCGGCTATCAGGCGCAGGAGTTTGCGGAGCTGATCAACGGGGAGATGTCGGTTTACGATGCCATCCGGGCGGCGCTGCCGGCGGATGCACCGACGGGAAATGTTGCCAATGTCGCCGGAACATTCGGTTTTTCCGGTGATGCGATGAAGAAGCCGTGCGCGGTGCTTTCCGGCGGAGAGAAGATACGGCTGCAAATGGCACGGATTTTTGTCAATCCGCCCAACTTTCTGATTCTGGATGAACCGACGACCCACCTTGATATTGCCGCGCGGGAACTGCTTCAGGAGGCGCTGAAAAAGTATTCCGGCACCGTGGCAATGGTCAGTCACGATATTGAATTTGTCCGCAATGCGGCGCAGACGATCTGGGAGGTTTCTCCGGAAGGGGTGACTAAATTTTACGGGGATTACGATTACTATCTGGAAAAATCCGCCGCTCTGGATCGTCCTTCAGCCCCGATCGCCGCCATGCCGGAACCGGGGGAGGCACAGATTACCGCCAAAGACCGCCGCCGCGCCCGGGCGCAAGCCCGCAACGCCATCGCAGGGGAACTGCGGGATGCCAGAAAAAAGGTCGAAGCACTTGAAGCACTTCTGGATAAGCAATCCGAGCGCAAAGCCGTGCTGGTGGCGAAACTTTCTTCCGGAGAGAAGGTCGATTTCGCCAAACTAAACAGCGAACTTGCCGCATTCGATAAAGAGATCGTTGCAACCGAGGAGGAGTGGCAAAACGTTTCCACCGAATTGGAGGCGCTGCGTCTTGAGAATGAACGTATCAACAGTGAGAACCGTTGAAAAAAAGGAGTTTTATTTTGAAAATCAAAAATCTTGCCGTTGTTGCATTGCCGCTTCTGCTTTGCTCATGTGCCTGTTTTGAAAATAAAAAAGAGGAAAAGATCATGAAAGTTGAATCCAGTGAATTTTTCAAATATCCCGATGGCAGAAGTGCCGGAATCTACCAGTTGCGCTGTGCCGACGGCTTCGGCGTTGATATCAGTGACCACGGGGCGACCATCGTCGCGCTTTACACTCCTGACCGCAACGGAAAGATCCGTAATGTGGCGCTGTCCTGGGCGGATCCGGCACGTTACCTCAACCACCCGATCTACCTCGGCGCACTGGTCGGCCGTCTCGCCAACCGGGTGAGCAATGCCCGCTTTGTATTGGATGACAAGACCTACCAGCTGCTGCCCAATGATCGCAAAACCAACAGTCTTCACGGTGGATTCGGCATCTCCGGCCGGTTGTGGACGGTGGAGGAGCACACTGCCAAAGAGCTGGTTCTCCGTTTGAACAGTCTTCATGGTGACGGCGGCTTCCCCGGCAATCTGGATATCACTGCCCGTTACTCGATCAGTGATGATCACAAACTTGCTCTTGATATAATTGCCTTTCCTGACCGCAAAACGGTTGCTGATTTCACCAGTCACGTCTATTTGAAT
>JAZUPS010000277.1:0-13930 GCA_045605305.1 Victivallaceae bacterium | reverse complement strand
GGCATTCAGAAAGAAAAAACACCTGTGGACTTCTGCTCCAAAAAGGTGCTCACGATATTGACATCATCCACTATCTGATGGGTGCTTCGACAGTACAGGTTGCCGGCATGGGGATGCTGTCGGTTTATGATAAATGCCGCCGCCGTCCGGATGACGGCAGTGCGGGAAAAGCAATTTGGGAGGAAAACAATTACCCGCCGGAAGAGTGCGAAGGATTTTCACCATGTATAGATGTGGAAGATCACAATATGATCATGATGCAGCTTTCTTCAGGCGCGCAGGCATGTTATATGCAATGCCACTACACCCCGGATAATGTGCGGAACTACACCATTATCGGAACCAGAGGACGCATTGAAAATACCGGGGTAAGCGACAAAGACAAAATTCTGGTCTGGAATGAAAGAAGAAATCACCACTCGGAACCGGATGCTGTATTCAATGTCAAACCATCCCCCGGCACACACTCCGGGGCTGACCCATTGATCATGAAAGATTTTCGGGAGTATATCCGCTTCGACCGTCCGGCATCGGTCAACCCGGTCGCCGCATTGTTATCTGTGATGGTGGGAGAAAAAGGACATGAATCAATGCGCGGCAAAGGAGAAAGACTGGATATTCCACCGATCCCGCAGGATATAATGGAATATTTCTGCAATGGAAAACCGGAACTTTTATTTTAGTTGAATTTTAGTTAAATACAGGATTGACAAACTGTAAAACAAAAACTATCTTAATAGACATGAATCATTTTCTTTTTTTGTTTACGGAATAACTAAAACGTTTTATCTTAAAAAAGGAGGTCTCCGATGAAAGTATGCAAAAAGTTTTTCAACAGAGCTGCTGCGGTTTTGAAATTCACGTTGATCGAATTGCTGGTGGTAATTGCCATCATTGCTATTCTGGCGGCGATTCTGCTTCCGGCACTGAACAGCGCCAGGGAAAGAGGGCGCACCGCATCGTGTCTGAGCAACCTAAAACAGCTGGGTACAAGTCTGGATATGTACGGCAGTGATAATAACGGTATGCTTCCTGCACAGATGGTGGTCAACGGTACAGGCAAAGGCGGCGCTGCATTTCTTTCTCTGAAAGGTTATCTGGAAAAAGAACTGCTTGATTGCCCGTCAACAACCTATTCCCGCGGCGGAACGACTTGGGCGGGGCCTCAGTGGAATGGACTTCATCTGGAAGATTACGGTATGTCAGCTTACGGTGAAAACCAGCGGGCGCATGTGGGCGCATCGAATAACGGAACTGACAACAATCTGAAAAAACGATCTTCCTGGAGCTTATCCTATCCTTCAAAACTGATGCTTTACGGTGATTCATACGAAGCATCACTGGATGCCGCTACCGAAGGTTCAGCAAAACAGCTTTACGATAAAACAACTTCGGTTTCGGGTTACGGCAGTGTGGCATTCCGTCATAACAAAACAGCCAATATGCTCTTTGCTGACGGTCATACGGAAAACCGCACGGAATCTTCCATCGGTGCGGCATGGATTTTTGACAAATCAGAGCGTCACATGTTCTGGTGGTATTTGTAAAAATTTAATTGAAAGGATCTTTCCAAAATGAAAAAAATCATCTTCGTATTGATGCTGCTGTCTGCCTGCACGGTTTTTGGCGGAGAATTATTGCTCAATGGTCACTGGTGGAAAGTCAAAGCTGCCAAACATGCCGGTTCAGCATGGCAGGTGGATAAAGAAAATAAAGTTATCCGTCTTGAATACCCTGTTGTAAAGGAAGGGGATTGGGATTTTTTGCGCTGCAATGTAAAAACGCAGGATTGGACGAATAAAACAACCGTCTCTTTTGATGTCAAAGCAGTTTCCGATAAACCGCTTCCTTCCCGGCATCTCGGTGTCATGCTGGTCGCTTCAGGCAGCGGCAATGAGCAGGCGTATTCCCGTATCGGTGAGGTCGAACCCGGAAAAGTTCAGCGTATAACTCTGGATTTGAATAAACTTAAACCGGCTGTCCGCAAAGGTGTCAAATCAATAGCATTTTATATCTGGCACGCAGATTTCCGCAGGGCGGGATTTGAGCCGGGCAAAGATAAGGTAATCTTTGAAATCAGCAATTTTGAAGTAAAATAACCTGTCACAAATTCAAAGGTATGATCATGAAAAAATTATATTGCGCGCTATTTTTGTCTTTAAATTTCATGTTTTTGACCGCCGCAGAACCGGCATGGTACGGCAAATGGTGGAAGGTTCAGGATAAAAACTTCAAGTCCACCTTCTCCTCTGACCCGCTCAAAAAAACAGTAATTCTTGATTTTCCGATCACCGAAGGTCAATGGGATATTTTGCGGGTGAATCTCAATGGCGGGGATTGGACAGATAAGGCTGCTTTGGAGTTTGATCTTAAAATAACGACGACAAATGGCAAACTTCCCAAACGTAATCTTGGTTTTCTTGCCCACAACAAAGGCCGCGAAACCGGAGAACCCTATATCAATGCCTATATTCTGAATAAACCGCAAAAGATCAGAGTGGATTTATTCAAACTTAAAAAAGAGGTTTTGAAAAATGTTACCGGAATCGCCTTTTTCATCTGGCATCGGGATTTCAGACTGGAAGGTTTTGTTCCCGGCAAGGACAAGGTGACCTTTGAACTCAGCAATTTCAAATTGATCTCCTTTGACCCGGTAGAGGAAAAAACAAAACGGGAAAACAAAATCATCTTTGCCGGAAAAAATGGCACCTTCTGGAGTGCCAATGGCACAGATAAAGTTATGCCTTCTGCTCCGCTTCCGGTAAAAAAAGATGCTTCCCCGATTCATATTTCACTGGCAGGAAATGAGTACGAACCTTTCCAACTGGTGTATACTCCGGCAAATTCCTTGAACAATCCTGAACAGCTCACCTACGAATTGTCAGCTCTCAAAAGCAAATCCGGCAAGATTTTTCCTAAAGAAAACATCTCCATCCGCCGGGTTGGATTCATACCCATCAATCAGAAAAATGTAGCAGAATTACGGCAAATTCCCCGCTGTTTCCGGGATAAATTCAAATCTCTTCCCGGTATGTGGCCAGATGTTCTTTACAATGACAGCACTCTGACCATCGCAGAAAAAAAGAATTATCCGGCTTATGTAACCGTTTATGCCTCTGCCGATACTGCCCCCGGAGTCTATACCGGAAAAATCAACGCCATGATCAATGGCAGAAAAGCAGCAGAAATACCGCTGGAAGTAGAAGTTTACTCCTTTGATCTTCCGGCACAGCCTTCATTGAAAACACTGGCTCAATACTCTATCGCTTACGGTTTTGACGCTCACTATCCCAATACCATCAATGACTTCAATGTCCATGAAGCATATTACCGCAGTATGGCAAAACACCGCATAGCTCCCATGCATTTGCCCCCCAAAGGACCGCCGCGCCCATTTGATGAGAAAAAAATGGCTCCCTATATGAAATTAGGCAGAGAATTGAAATTCAACGCCTGGCTGAATTTCTACTGGGGGCCTCCGACGAGAACCGAAAAAGACCGCGCATGGGTAAAGGAGGTGCTGGATTATCTGGAAAAAGAAAATCTCCTCAAACAGACTTATACTTACGTTTGCGAACTGGATGAGGTCGGCGATGCCAAATATAAAGATGTGATACGCAGATTTGATTCCATCCACAAAACCGATCCCCGTTTCAACAAGGTCTTTCTCACCCTTCGCAGTTCACCCTATCTCTGGGGGATTCTGGATGTGTGGGTGCCGACCTATTCCGGAGAAAATGAAGGCGTCGAACTTGAACTGGCAAGAAAAACGGTAAAAAATATCAATCCGGATGTAGAAATGTGGAACTATGGCGGCCCGGCTTACAATATCGCTCTGCCGGGACTTGTCCACCGGATGATCGCATGGTTCGACTGGAAATACCAGGTGGATGGCAGACTTTTCTGGAGCTTGAATTGCTGGAAAAATTGTGATCCCTACAAGGGTGAAGCCGCCGGAAGTATCGGAGGAAACCGGGCCGGTGAAGGAATGTTGATCTATCCCCCCTTGAAAAAAGATCAACTGGAAGTTATCGACTCCATCCGTTACGAACTGCTCCGGGAAGGTCTGGAAGATTATGAATATCTCAAACTCTGGCGTGACAGCTGCGATGAATTATTCAAAGCCATCAACTTATCCACCAGCGAAACAGAACGTTTTGAACTTGGCAATCTCTGCAAACGGGCATTGGAATTGGAGAAGAAAATCGACCGGAAAATGTTGATCGACTTTCATAATTATCCCACTGATTCAGCTTATTTGTATGAGGTTCGCCACCAGCTTGCCAATCAGATCATGGAAATCCGTGAGGCGATCAAAAAGCTGAAAGGTTCACAAATAAAATGACCACTGGATTTGCTGAGGTGCTTTTGCGTCTGCGGACGCAAAAGCAATTCCGTACAGTTCTTTTCGGAGCTTCCAATACCGACCGCTACATGCCGGGGATCCACTGGGGCGATATACTGCACCTCGGTCTGCGGTATGAATACCGCAAACCGTGCTGGATCATCAATTCCGGTTCAAACGGAAACAATACCCGTGAAGCATTGGCACGTTTTGAACGTGATGTAAAATCTTTTTCGCCGGATATTGTCATCGTCACTTTAGGCGGCAACGACTGTGATCCCCGACCGGAAAAATTTGTTCCTCCGGCAGAATACCGGAATAATCTGCGGGAGATCGCCGACCGCATACGCGCGATCAATGCTATTGCGGTATTTCAAACCTATTACCGGATGGATACCGTGGCGATGAAAGCTGAACTTGCCGCAGGTTTTCTGCGCAATATGGATATTATCCGTGAAGAAGCGGAGGCAAATCACTGGGCACTGGTGGATCAGATGAAACTTTTTGATCAGCTTGATGAAGATGAGTTCCGTTACAAATATATGCTCAACCCGATGCATGTGAATGAAAATGGAAATATTCTTATCGGCTTGGAACTGCTCCGCCATTTAGAGTGTGACATAAGCAAAGTTCCACATTTGGAAAGATTGCTGCCTGTTATACAGTGTCATAAGGAATTGACCGCAAAAATGGAAAAAGATCATGATCTCCTGGGATGACTTGTCAAAAGGTGCTGAATGGTTCGGCTTGGAAAGTTCCCGCTTCAGCAGTTTGAAACCTGTCTTTGAAGCGACAGACAAAAAACTGCTTGCCGAAGCCGTTGCCGGGATCATGGATGAAGTGTCGGCTGAGAAGCCGCTGTCAATATCCTCCCCTGTCTGCCTCCACCAATTTTTGCTTTTTTGCATCGTGGCAAACTATCGTAAGTTGCCCGAACTTTATCAGAAAAACGGATGGCCGGCGGAAATGCTTGAAGGCATCCGGGGGGATTTGAAACTCTGGCTTGACACCATGCTCCGCGATTACGGAGAATACGGCTTGACTCCCCGTATTTTTGACTGGGAAAGGGAGTGCCTTGCCGGTATTGTCAAATCCTTCGGCCGTTTGCAGGCTAATGATATACATGCGTTTCAACCCCGTTTGGCAATTTTCCGCAACAGTGACGGCACGTTGCAGATCGTTCCTGATTCAGAAAAAGAAAAACTGCCCAAGGTGGATTTGAAGCATCTTGACAAGGTAATCAACATCCATATTCCTGCTGCCGGAGCTTTGAAAAAAGCTGATTGTCTGCACTCCATTGCCCAAATGGTGAAGTTTTCGGAAAAATATAATCCCGATTACGACTTCAAAGCGATCGTGTGTTATTCATGGCTGCTGGATGAACAGTTTCAAAAACTTTTGAGACCGGATTCAAACATCATCCAATTTCAAAAGCTCGGTCATCTGGCTCCCCTTCCCTATGCCGATCAAACAGAAGAGGTGCGCTGGCGGATATGGGGAGAAAAGCATTTGCATACCCCGGCTGACCAATTGCCGAAAAATACATCAATGGAAAAAAATGTTGCCGGATTTCTGGCTTCCGGCGGAACTTTCAACGAAGGTATGTTGATCATTTTTAAAGATGAATTACCTCTGAAATAAAAAATACAGGCATCATCATGGAAACGAAAAAAGTAATAGACACCCACGCTCATCTCTGGATGGGAGAAGGTGCCAGTGCCAAACTGGACAAAATGGCAGAAGACGGAATCATTTCTCAGGCATGGGTTCTGGCTCATGAGTGTCACAAAGTTACGCCGACCTACCGGTCTGCTCTTTCTGAAGATGTGCTGGAAGCATCAAAACGCTATCCGGGATTTATCGTGCCTTTCGGTTATTTGAATTGGCAGAAGGATGCCGATCAGATAGACCGGATGAAAGATGCCGGATTCTATGGTTTGAAAGCTATCCGGCCGATCCTGAATTATGATGATGAAAGCTATTATCCGCTTTATGAAAGAGCTGAAAAGCTGAATATGCCAATTCTTTTTCACGTCGGTATCATCGCCAAAAGAACCAGGGAGTTTCTGACCGATCCGCGGTACTCTCCGGGACCGGATAGAATGAAACCAGCCATGCTGGATACGATTGCAGCCCTCTTTCCCGATTTGAAAATAATTCAGGGACACATGGGAGTCCCCTGGTGCAATGAGTTATTTGAATCACTCTGGTATTATCCGAATATTTACTGCAGTGTCAGCGGCTTGATCGATTGGAAGTGGCTGATCGACAATCTTGACCGCCGCAGTGAACTGGGAGTGCCATTTTATCGGAAAATGATGTTTGCCACAGATTACTACTACGGCAACCTTGAGCCGGAATTCATTTACCGGAGCGTATTTTTCATGCAGGAGTTTTTCAATCAGGTTGGAATGACCTACTGCTGGGGCGAACATGCGGATGACTATATGTTCAAAAATGCCTTGCGTTTTATGGATATAACTGAATAAACATCACCCCGCAATACAGACGGCTCTTTTCTGAAAGGGTCGTCTTTTTTTTTTACTCCAATCAAAAAATTAACAATTTCCATTTACAATCTTAATTATTTTTAATTTTATTTGCATTGCCCCATTGATTTATTCTCTCTTTCGCTTAAAGTGTATTGCAGACAGGAAGGAGAATGTCATGGATATAGTATTGGAAAAATTCAAACGGCTGCCATTTTCGACGATTCTTGCCGCAAGAAATTACGGAATGGATAATATTGCAGTCCCATCGGATGCGCGTCTCG
This sequence comes from Victivallaceae bacterium, assembly GCA_045605305.1. GTDB lineage: Bacteria > Verrucomicrobiota > Lentisphaeria > Victivallales > Victivallaceae > UBA1784. The sequence continues at coordinate 6,812 of JAZUPS010000277.1, read as the reverse complement.
GCTCAAAGCTGTGCATGGCAATTCTCCGGGGCGACAACCGGGAGATGAGTGATCTGCTTTCCGCAGGCGCTCCCATGGACCACCGGGAAGAACCCGATGGCTGGACACCCCTCATCTACAGCATCTATTACGGCAACAACCGCGCCCGTCAGGAGTTGATAGCCCGCGGAGTAGATATTGCTCAGGGAGATTACGCCGACCGAACCCCGCTGATGTTTGCCGCGATCAAAGGAGATACAGCTCTTGTTAATGAACTGCTTTCCCTCGGAGCGGATCGCAACGCCAGAGATGCCAGAGGTAAGAGCGCCGGAGACTTCGCGAAAGAATACCTTCGGGATGAATGTGCCAACTTACTCAAATAGGAGAAAATAAAATGCCAGAAAAAAACAAAAAACTTGGGGTAATGGCATTGGCGGCATTAGTGATCAGTGCCATGATAGGCGGCGGTATATTCAGTATGCCGCAAAACATGGCACAGGGCGCCTCGGTGATGGCGGTAATAGCGGCATGGGCGATTTCCGGTATCGGTATATGGTTTCTTGCCAGTACCTTCCGGATTCTTTCCGAAGTTCGTCCGGATGCGACCACCGGCATATACGCTTATGCCAGAATGGGATTCGGAAAATTTGCCGGTTTTCAAATCGCATGGTCATACTGGCTGTGCAATATTTTCGGCAATGTCGCATACGCAGTATTGCTGATGGATGCCCTCAACTACTTTTTTCCTGGAACTTTTACCGGCGGCAACAACCTCTGGTCAATTATCGGCGGTTCGCTGGTCATCTGGCTGATGAATTTTGCCGTTTTGCGCGGTATCAAACAGGCGGCATCCATCAATACCATCGGCACGATCTGCAAATTACTGCCCTTGGCGGTGTTTATCGTGGTCATGATCTTCGTTTTTCATTGGAAGGATTTCACCACCGATATGTTCGGTACAGCAAATATTCCGGCATTGAAACTTCATCCGTTGGGCAGTTTTCTCTCCCAGATAAAATCCACAATGATGGTAACTTTGTGGGCATTTATCGGTATTGAAGGAGCGGTGGTGATCTCTGCCGGGGCAGACAGTCAACGCTCTGTCGGCAAAGCTACCATGATCGGTTTTCTCGGCTGTCTGATCATCTATGTACTGCTTTCACTGCTCCCATTCGGAAGTATGAGTCAGGGAGAATTGGCGGCATTGAGCAATCCATCTACGGCGGAGATACTGCAAGCGGCCGTTCACGGGAAATGGGGCGGAATATTGATGAATCTCGGAGTGATCATCGCCTTGCTCACCAGCTGGCTGGCATTTACCATCATGATCGCTCAAATCCCCTATGCTGCCGCGAAAGATGGAACTTTTCCCAAAATCTTCGCTCACGTCAACCTCAATGGTGCGCCGGATGTCTCACTCTTTGTCACCAGCAGTATCATGCAGCTGACCATGATCTTTGTCTACTTTGCCAACAACGCCTGGAACACCATGCTTTCCATAACCAGCGTGATGATCCTGCCGGCGTACTTTGCCTGTACTCTCTACCTCTGGAAACTTTGTGCCTCAAAGGAGTATCCGGCAAACGCCACTGTTAAACTGGGATTTGCCACACTCTGCGGAGCGGCTGGTTCGATCTATGCGCTGTGGATGATATACGCCGCCGGATTGAAGTATCTGGCAATGGCATTTATCTTCCTCGCTATCGGCATCCCGTTTTACCTCTGGGCAAGAAAAGATGCCAAAGAAGAAACGCCTTCCTTTACCGGAATGGAACTTGCCGGAGCTATTGTGATCGTGGCAGTTGCCATACTCGCCATATCTGCCGCGATCAATGGAAACATAACCCTTTGAGTCAGGAGAAAAGAAAAATGGAGAATAAAAAAATTCTGATCGTGGAAGATCCGGCGGTTGCCGCCAGCGAAGTGATGAATGGCGCATTGAATAATCTCGGCTGCATCCTTGCGGAATATAATTACCAGCCGATCCGGACAAAGTCATACAGCGAAGCACTTCCCCTTGCATCGACCGATATGGATATAAATGCCATTTTACTGGCAGTCGATCTCACCCCGGATGCGGCGGCCAAAAAGGAGATGAACTGTCTGCTGAAAGTAATCCGTCAATGGCAGCCGGATCTGCCGCTGTTCATGTTGGCAGACCGGGAAAATGCCACCCACAACATCTCCATTGAACTGGTAAAAAACTCCACAGAATTCATTTGGATCTTTGAGGACAGTCCGGAGTTCATCGCCGGCAGGATAGATGCTGCGGCAGAGCGGTTCCGCAATCAGCTTATGCCACCATTGACCAAAGCGATCCTGGATTACAACGAACACAATCACGAATACTCCTGGGCAGCGCCCGGACATCAGGGCGGCAGAGGATTTACCAAATCAGCCTGCGGAAAATCATTCTATGACTTTTACGGAGAAAATCTTTTCCGCACCGATACCGGAATTGAAAGATCCAGCATCGGGTCACTGCTTGATCACACCGGAGCATTCGGCGAAAGCGAAAAAATGGCAGCAGAAGTATTCGGTTCTCACCTCTCGTTTTCCGGGATCGTCGGTACCTCCGGTTCAAACCGTTCCATCATGCAGGCAGTCCTTGCTGAAGGTGATCTTGCCATCTGCGACCGGAATTGCCACAAATCCATTGAACAGGGACTTATCAATACCGGGGCGATCCCGATTTACATGATTCCGTCACGCAACCGTTACGGCATTATCGGGCCGATACTTCCATCAGAAATGAGTCCCCAAAGCATTGAAGAGAAAATCGCCGACTCACCTTTAACCGTCAATGGCAATAAACGCGCCTACGCGGTCGTCACCAACTGTACCTATGACGGATTGTGCTACAATGCAAAAAAAGCAGAAGAACTGCTGGAAAAATCCAGTGACCGCATCCACTTCGATGAAGCATGGTACGCTTACGCCAGATTCAACAAACTCTACACCGACCATTATGCCATGCGGGGCAATCCGAATGATCATGAGGGCGCGACCATCTTTGCCACTCACTCCACCCATAAACTGCTGGCGGCACTCTCGCAGGCAAGTTACATCCATCTGCGCAACGGCAGGGCGCCGGTATCTTTTGATCAACTCAATCAGGGTTATATGCTCAATGCTTCGACCTCACCGCTCTATGCCATTTGCAGTTCCAATGATATTGCGGCAAAAATGATGAAAGACAATGGTCCGGCGCTTACCCGTCAGGTTATCGAAGAAGCAGTGGACTTCCGTCAGGCAATGGCGAAGATCGCCAGAGAATTTGAACGGCAGGGAAGCTGGTTTTTCCAGATTTGGAATTCTCCGCAAGTTACCGATCATACGACCGGAAAAAAGTATGCCTTCGCCGATGCTCCGGCAAAACTGCTGATCGAAGATCAGCGCTGCTGGCGACTTGAACCGGGTGATTCATGGCACGGATTCAACCTGCTTGATGAAGAAAACTGGGTGATGCTTGACCCGATCAAAGTCAGCATTCTTGCTCCGGGCATGGGAGAGGATGGAGAAATAAGTGCAGACGGTGTTCCGGCGGCACTGGTTTCAAGTTTCATCTACAATGCCGGGATCGTACCTACCAGAACCACCGATTTTCAGTTGATGTTCCTCTTTTCCATCGGCATTACCAAAGGAAAATGGGCGACTTTGCTCAATGCCCTGCTCCGCTTCAAGCGTCATTATGACCACAATGACAAGGTTGCTGCCGTTTTACCGGAAATCGCCGCAGCATATCCGGAACGGTACGGTAAGATCGGTATTCGTGATCTTGGCGAAGAGATGTTCAACCATCTGAAGAAGTACCGTCCCGATGCCCGGTTGAATGATGCCTTTGAAAGTCTTCCGGTTCCGGCAATGACCCCCCGTCAGGCATATATGGCGGCCGTTCAGGGAAAAAGTGAATTGGTTCCGGCGGATAAACTTGCCAAACGTATCGCCGCCAATGCGGTGATCCCCTACCCGCCGGGTATTCCGATGGTGATTTCCGGGGAAAGATTCGGCAATGAAGAAAATCCCCACATCGCCTATCTGCATTCGCTGGCGGCATGGGACAGTAAATTTCCCGGCTTTGAACATGTCACCGAAGGCGCAGAAGTGATAGATGGAGTTTACCATGTGCCATGTATCATAGAGTAACCATATAAAGCCCCCACACCCACGGGGCGGCAACAAGGCTTCTCCCCGGAGCCGCCGCCCCGTTTCTTTTTTTTCGCCGGAGATATAATTTCAGATTTTTTACTTGACTTTTGAGCGAAACAGTATTATTTTACACTTTGTGTAACAGTGTAACAACATTTACTTCAGGAGCAAGTAAAAAATGGCATTTTTGAGATGTGATTTCAGTTCATCCGCCCTTATGCGGTCTGTAAATATAAACATTATCCACCCGCAGAATATTCCGGCAGAAAAGCGGAAACTGGTATATCTGCTCGGCGGTTTGAGTGATGACAACACCATGTGGTGCCGCAGAACCAATATTGAACGCTATGCGGAAGCATGCGGCATGACAGTGATCATGCCCAATGGAGAAAGAAGTTTTTATTCTGACGCAGTTCAGGGAGAAAAGTTCTGGACTTTTATCTCGAAAGAACTTCCGCAAGTGGTAAAAGACCTGTTTTCCCTTGCACCTGACAGGCAAAACACCTTTGCCGCCGGATTGTCAATGGGAGGCTACGGAGCAATAAAATTAGGCTTGCGCCATCCGGAACGCTTTGCGGCAGTTGCCGGATTATCAACACTGGCAGACTTGAAATGGCGCTATCAAGCGGAAGATTCCGCCTCATGGCGACCGGAGCTTGATCGGGTTTTCGGAGGAATTGACTGCCTTGTTCCCGAAGGGAATGATCTCTTTGATCTGGCAGAAAAAGCGGTAAAATCCGGCAAAAAACTGCCCCGTATCTTATCAATTTGCGGCGATGAAGATTTTATGATCGAAGACAACCGCCGTTTCAACCGTCACATGGCAGAGATCGGGTATCCCGGTTTTTACAGTTATGAACGTCCCGGTGTTCATTCATGGGATTTCTGGGAAACACATATTCAGGATGTCGTAAAATTTTTCGACAACGGTAAACTTCCGGAGTAAAAAACGACCTATGATCACTCAGGAGATAATTCCGGATAAACGGCTCTTTTTCAGCGGCGAAACTGTAACATTTGAATTGAGATGCGCTGAGAACTTGAAAGGCAGAGCCGTATTGCGAACCAATATCGGCAACGGACATCTGAAAATCGCCGAACAGATAGAAAAGACCGAATTGAACCGCACCCCTAAAGGCGGCGATTGGCGGGATTTCACCATGAGTACGGCTGGAAGCGGAAGTTACCGCATCACCCTGCCCCTGATCGAAACCGGAACTTTTGAAGCCAAGTGCTGCTTTATTCAGGAAAACAGCGGCAACATTCTCTGGGCGCAGGGCGGGAACTTTCAACTGAAAGTCTCTTCCAACATCAATGTTTCCGGCAACGGCATATACTGCTGCTTTGTCCGGCAATGGGGCAAGTGGATGTATCTGCCCCGCTCACCGGAACAACCGGATTTCACCACCCTTGACAATGAAGGCTTTGTAGTAGTCCCTCCCTCCGGAACATTCCGCAGTGTGATCAGCAAACTTGACCATATTTTCAATACACTCAACTGCCGGATACTTCAGCTGCTGCCGATTCATCCGACACCGATGGCATTCGGAAGAATGGGCAGATACGGCAGTCCATTTGCCTCCACAGATTACTTCGCTGTCGATCCGGCATTGGCTGATTTTGACACGAAAGCAACTCCCATTGATCAATTCGGCGAATTGATCGATGCCGTCCATGCCCGCGGCGGAAGAATATTTATGGATCTGCCGGTGAACCATACCGGTTGGGCATCAAAGGTGCAAAGTGAACATCCGGAGTTTTTCATCCGCAAAGAGGATGGCGAATTTGTCAGCCCCGGAGCATGGGGTATAACCTGGGCAGATCTCTGCCAGCTGGATTACCAAAAGCCGCAAGTCCATGCTTTGATGGCAAAGGTATTTTTATTCTGGTGCAAACGGGGTGTGGATGGTTTCAGATGCGATGCCGGTTACATGCTGCCGGCAGAAGCGTGGAAGTATATCATTGCCAAAGTCCGCAAAGAGTATCCGGATACAACATTTTTACTGGAAGGACTCGGCGGTCCGATCCCGGTGCAGGAGGAACTGCTGGAAAAAACCGGCTTGGATTGGGGATATTCGGAGTTGTTTCAGAACTACACCCGCGACCAGATAAGTTCCTACTATCCCTATGTCAATTCCTCTGCCAAACGGGGCGGCACACTGGTCAACTTTGCCGAAACTCATGACAATATGCGTTTGGCGGCAAGCGGCACGACCTATGCGAAACTGAGATTTCTGGTAAATGCGCTTTTGTCTGTAAATGGTTCATTCGGCTTTGCCAACGGTGCAGAGTTTTTCGCCGCGGAGAAAATCGATGTCCACCAATGCGGAGCTTTGAACTTCGGAGCGGTAAACAACCTCTGCTCTCTTGTCGGCAAACTCAATATTCTGCTCTCATCCCATCCCGCATTTGCCGATGGCAGCGATGTCACTCTGATACAGCATGGTTCAGGAAATGTCATTGCCGCAAGACGGCGGAACGGGGAGACTCCGGAACTGCTCATCCTGCTGAATCTGGATTGTGACAACGGCAGCACCGTTCATTTTCCCGCTCCTCCGGCAGAAAGTGCCAGAGATCTGTTGACCGGAAAAATCTGTCACTTTACTCAGGATGGCGGCGGCAGCCGCTCACTTTTCCTTGCTCCCGGCGAAGGACTCTGTCTGGCATTTGATGACTTTGAGATA
>JAZUPS010000276.1:0-9473 GCA_045605305.1 Victivallaceae bacterium | reverse complement strand
AGCTGTATCAACAATCTCAAACAGATGGGCAATGCCGTGGCGATGTATATTGCTGACAGCGACGGTTACATTCCTGCCGGAAGTTCATGGAAAAACTCCTGGTCGGCACGGCTTGTCCCCTATCTCGGCGGCCCCGCCCCGATCTCATACAGCGGCGGTCCCTGCTATGACCGCAGTGTTGAAATACCCATTCTCTTCTGCCCATCCACTCAGGATCGCAGCACTTACAACAACTACAACACCGCCTGGGCGCACGGCAAGGGTGTTTTCAGCTACAATGCCAACAACAATCTGGTGCGTCTCTTCAATGGGGACGGCACTGAAAGTGCCACCAACGGTGTACCTTTGAAGGAATCCAAAATCAACAGTGCTTCTGCCAGATGGTATGCCGTGGATTCCGGGGAAGGCGCTCTTACCCTGACGATATACAATTCTTACAAGCAGATCGCCTTCCGTCATCCGGCGGCCTCCGTCGGCGTGACCGTTGAGCAGACTCTGCGCACTTCTGCCGGGGGCGGCGGAACGAATATGGTTTTTATGGATGGACACTCTGCCGCCAAGAGCAATCCGATCCCCACAGCCGCCGAAGACAAGGTTTTCTGGTCGGATGACATCCGGGCGGATTACATGTAATTACAAGGAGTATTTCTCATGCGCAAGTTTATTATTTCTCTGATTGCCGGTGCCGCACTTCTTTCTGCCGCGGCAGAAAATCTGCTGCAAAATGCCAACTTTCAGGAGCGCAGCAGCGCCGGTTTGCCGCTGAAGTGGCAGGTGCGCGGCAAAGCTGACGGTCTCAGCTTCAATGATGGAGCAATAACTCTCGGCAAAGCCGATGAAGATATGTGGCTCATCCAGTATCTGCCGGAAAATACTCCGCGCGGTAAAAAATATGAGTACAGCTGCGTGGTCAGCGGCAAAGGAAAGTTCCGCCCCTATGTAGAGTGGGTCTATCTGGATAACGGCAATAAAAAGTGGCGTTCCAGCGGAGCCAAACTGCGGGATTTGAGCAGTGAAGCCAAGCCGCTGAAAATCCTTTTCACTCTGCCGGAAAATGCAACAGTCGCCTATGCGGTGATCAATGTCCCCAAAGGCAGTGAAGTGACTCTCCGCGACCTGCAGTTGATTCCCTTTGTTGAACCGCTTCTGCGGAACAGTGATTTTTCGCAAAAAGCCGCCAACGGCGTACCGCTGGATTGGCATAGACGTGGAAAAGCGGAGCAATTCACCTTTTCCTCCGGCAAAGCGGAGCTGAAGTCGGTCAAAGGAAAAAATGCCTACCTCATTCAGGATATGAAAAAACGTCTGCTCCCCGGAGCGACCTATCAGGTAAGTTTCAAAGTTTCCGGCAAAGCTGACAGCCGTTTCCGCTGTTATGTGGAAAGCCTCCTGATGACCAACGGCAGACGTTCCACCCGGGCATTCAACGCCCAATGGCTCACCCTCAATGGTGAAAAAGAGGAGTTCACTTACAAATTCACCATGGGCAAAAATGCAGTCAGTGCGCTTTTTGTTCTCAATATAACCGATGATGCCCAGGTAACTTACAGTGATTTGAAACTGGAGCTGCTCTCCGCTCCGGCGACACCGGTCAAACCGGTTTCCGCGGCGATGTTTTCTGATGCGTGGAAGGGGAAAAACATCATCGCCAAATCCTCCCATCTGACGGTGATGCGCGGCTCAGATGCGGTCAGAAAGATCACCGGGATGACTCCGGGGAAAAAGTACATCATCTCCCACTCATCCCGGGGCGAAGGAGCAAGTGACAGTGATTCCGGATTTTACTTTTACGATACCGTCATCCGCTTTGCCAACGGCAAAAGCATCCAACTTGCCCATGAGGATACCGGAAGCGCTTTGCAGAATAAAAGCTACACCTTTACCGCTTTGACTGCGGCGGCAGAGGTGAAGATCATCCCCTGCGGCGTGGATAAGCTGATCTGCCGGGAGATCCAGCTGCGCGAAGCTCCGGCGGATGCCATGATCCAGCCGGAAATAACCTTTTATCTTCAGCGCAACCGCATTTACAGCAAGCTCCATCCGGCAGCCGTGACCGGAAAAATTTCCAACCCTTTTAATGCCGTATCTGCCACAGTTCACTTCAACGGCAAAAGTTATGAGGCGGCAAAAGCGGATAAAGGATTCCGCTTCAGACTGGAAAGCGCCGGATTGAAAACCGGGACTTATCCGGTGACGGCAGAATTGACCGGCAGCAACGGAAAAATCACTGCGGTCAAAAGTCAGATCACAGTAATGCCGCCCTCCCCGGTAGAGGTAACAGTCGGTCCCGGTCGCTTTTTTTATTTCAACGGCAAAGTTTTTCTTCCCGTCGGCTTCTGGGGACTGCCCAATGCCCAAAACCGCAGCAATCTGGAATTCGCCGCCAAACGGGGAATTAATTTCATCAAAACTCCGCTTTCCGACCCGGTCAAAACCAAAAAGTTCCTCGATCTGGTGCATCAATACGGCATGAAAGTATGCTTCAATACCGGAACTCCGGCAGATGAAAGCGACGGAGCTTTCCGCACCTGGCTGCACAGTGTGGAATCGGTGCTTACTCCGGAAGTTCTCAACCATCCGGCACTTTTCTGCTACTTCCTGCGGGATGAACCCTTCTGGGTCGGTTATCCGCTGAAAGTTCTTGAGCGCTGTTACCAAGAACTGCAGAAACTTGACCCTTACCGCCCGGTGTGGATCAATGCCGCCCCCAGAGGCAGTTACGCCGATCAGATCCCCTTTGCTAAAGTGTGCGACATTTACGGAGTGGATATTTACCCCATCCCCGTCTCTGCCGGTCACAGCCATCTGGAGGATAAAACCATCGCCTGTGTCGGCAAATATGCTCTGCGGAAAGCGGAGATCGCCGGAGATACCAAGCCGATCGCCATGGCGCTTCAGGGCTTTTCGTGGCGGGCATTTCTGGATAAAAAAGAGAGTGAACGCTCCCTCTATCCCACCGCACACGAACTGCGTTTTATGAGCTTTGACTCTCTGATAAATGAGTCCGCACTGATAAGCTGGTGGGGCAATGGCTACATTCTGGTGCCGGAGTTTTATCATCTGCTCTTTGCCCATATCGATGAATTGCGCCGTCTCTACCCGGTCATTACGGAAAGCGAAGTTTCCCGCCGTCAGGAAACGGCTGAAAAAATCGAATACCGCACCTTTACCGGCAAAGATTACCGGGTGATCATCGCCGCCAACCCTTTTACCGGGAAGCGCACCGGAAAATTCTCCGGAGTTTTTGCTTCAACTTTAATCACCGAATGGACGACCGGGCGCAAAATACCGGTAAAAGGGGGAAATTTTGCCGATGAGTTTGAACCCTTTGCCGTTCACGTTTATTACGAAGGGAAACTTCCGGCAGCGGCAATGAGTGCCGCCAATGATCCGGCAGAGGGCAATCCCTTTGCCGAAATGGTGCGTATGCGGGTAAAGGGACGGATCTATGACGGCAAAGGGTGCTGGATATGGGAAAAATCCGGCATGAACAAAGTCGGCAGCAAGGCGGTTTTACGCAAGAACTTTTCCGTAAAGGGCAAAGTTCCGGTGGTGATCCACCTTTCGGCAGACGATGAAGCGGAACTTTTCTGCAACGGGAAAAAAGTCGGGATGGTTTCCGATTGGACTTTCATGCATAAATTTGATTTGAGCAAATTCATCCGCGACGGTGAAAACAGTGTTGAGATCCATGCCGCAGACAGCGGGATGCTCCCCTGCGGCGTGCTGGCAGAGATCCGCGCCGGGGATAAAATTTATCCCACCGGCAGTGACTGGCTGGCGGCGGCGGCAGAGGGAGAGAAGCTCGCTCCCGCCGGGATCGCGGCGAAATTCGGTTCCGGAGCATGGGGTAAACAGGTGCGATTCTGCCCCGATGATAAATGAATATCACCATGTATGATTTTGCACAACTTTGTACAACTTAAAGCGCTGAAAAAGCGCTTTTTTTCTTGAAAAAATCTTTTTCCGGTAATACGGTATAGAAGTATCTCAAGTTATAGAATTCTATGTGTAATGGGAAATACTATGCCGGATTTACGAAAGTATCACAAATTGGAAAAAGAGCTGCGGATGAAGATCGCATCCGGATTTCTGCCCGATTATCATAAACTTTATCCGGAAAATGTCCTTGCTCACCGCTACGGCATCAGCCGCGGTTCGGTACGGCGGGCGCTTGCTAATCTGGAGCGGGACGGACTGATTTTCCGCAAACGGGGCAGCGGCACTTTTGTCACTCCGGAATCAGAAAGACTCGGGAAACAGGAAAATCAAAGCAAGGGCAAAACGATCGTTTATCTCTCCTTTTCCTCCCTCTATTCTCAAAAAACCTTCTCCCATATCGTAACTTCCCGTGCCAGATATGACGGGCTGTCAAAAATTCTCATTCCGGCAGGATACAACTTCCGTTCAGCTCATGTCGGCAGAAATTGGAAGCTCCCGATCGACCTTGCATCCCCGGAGATCGGCGGCGTGATTTTTGAAGGTGTCGTGCCGGAGGAGTTCTTCAATAAATACCTTGCCGGAAAACCGTGTATCGGGGTGAATTGTTACGACCCGCATCTGGATTGCAGCTGGGTGCTGGAAGATTCCCGGAGCGTTGCCGAATTGAGCGTGGAACACCTTTACTCCCTCGGATACCGGAAAATCGCCATCCTTTCCGATGAAGCATCCGCTCCGCCGGTCAGAGAGAGCCTGCTCGGGTACTGCACCGGATTGCGGCAGCTGGGTCTGCCTTTCAGAGAGGATTTCGTGATCTTCTGGGAACGGGAAAGGATAAACGGTGAATTGTGCAATGAACCATTCGGATTATGCAGTTTCAAACCCCGTCTTGAGAAACTTTTCACCTCCGGTGATCACCCCGATGCGATCATCTGTCAGGATAAATACCGCGCCGATCAGACCAGAGCCGCCCTTGAAGAAATGGGGTTCAATGTCCCCGGTGATGTGGGTTTGATCTGCCGTACCGACCGTGTTAACCGCAACAGCACAAAAATGGTCTATGAGGCATTCTGCGCGCGCAAGCTGGAAGTTTTTCTGCAGGCGGCAAAAGAGATCATCGAAGAGATCGAACACCGCACTGTTACCGCAAACAGAGTAACATATATGCGCCCGCTGCTTCTGCGCGGCGACAGTGTCATTCAAAAATAAACCAACCGCAAAAAAAGGAGTCCGATATGAAAAAACAGACCGAAAAAATACCTTATTATGCTTGCAAAGCAAGCGCTTCATGTTTGCCGCAGGCAGACGCTTCATGCAGCAACGCTGCGCTTCACACGGCGAAGCCGTGCTTCATTCGATCAGCGTTCACGCTGATCGAGCTATTGGTGGTTATTGCCATTATCGCTATTTTGGCAGCGATTCTGCTCCCGGCACTCAACTCAGCAAGGGAACGGGGCAGAAGTGCCGACTGCATCAGCCGTCACAAACAGCTCTACACCGTGCTGAACAGCTACACAGATGACAATGATGATTGGATAATCAAACACAGCGACAACACCTGGGCATCATCAGAAGGGTTCCTCACCTACTGGGGCGGCAGACTCGGATATCTGGGATACATTGCCGCCGCCGGAGAAACAAATGTTATTGCATTCAAGAAGTCAGCTCAATTCTATTTCACCTGCGACACTGCCGAAGGTCTGGGCAATCAGGCGGGATTTTATAATGTCTATAATGTCCACTACGGCAAAGGCATCAACAGTGCCGTCTGCGGAAAAAAGACCTTTATTGCCCGCAATCAGGGGGTAACACCGACTAAAGTTCCCTATGTTGCAGAAACGAAATACTGGTACTCATTTTATGAAGAGGCGGATAAAAACCGTCTGACCTTTCTTCACAACAATCAGAACGGGGCAAACTACCTCTTTCTTGACGGACATGTGGATACCGTCAATAAAACAATGGTAATGGCATCGACCTATAAAGACTGGTATTACGGAACCGGAAAAGGTCTTAAATAAGGAAAAACAGAAATGAAAAAATTTGCTCTTCTTCTGGCGGCAGGAGTTTTTTCCGCCGTATCAGCATTGGAACTGCCTGCCGATAACAGTTTGATGTACAACAAAAAAGCCGCAGGCTTTGTGGAAGTAAAGTTCAACCGCAGTACCCGGCTGGAATCCCTGCGTACCCTGAAACCTGCCCGCAACTTCATCAAACGCATCAATACCGCATATTTCACCTGCGGTCAGTGGAATATCCACTCTCTGCCCAAAAAGAATGACGGTACCGATCATGTGCCTGCCGGATTCAATAAACTGGAAAAGTTCGACTTCAAAAATCCGGCAACCTCTGTTACGATCCGCAATGAACACTTTCTCATTGAAAGGAACTTTTCCATTCTGCCCGACAGTGCGATCTTCAAGTATGAAGGCAGTTGGGAGTCTTTGCAGAATAACTATATCGAAACCTTTTTCGTTTCCGTTTCCCCGGAAAAAGAGTTTACAAAAGTTTTTATGATCAGCGGCAATGAGAAAATCGAAACCACCAGCCGCGACCGCCACAATCCCCTTCAGGGCGACGTGCTGGTATATACCGATGAGAGCGGGAAGAACGGTTTTGCCGTGATCATCGATCAATCACTTTATGCCGGATGCAGAATGGGAGCATTTTTCCGCTTGAACAGCATCCATCTGCCCGGATTCTGCAACCGTCAGCTGAAAAAAGGCGAAAAAATCCCCCTGACCATCTACTTTGCCCTTTTCAACGACACTGATCCGGTGGCGGCGGCAAATGAAGCTCTGAAAAGGATTTTCGGTGATGATATTTCCAAAGCCCGCCGCCGTCCCGATCCCCGTCCGCAGATAACGACAGGCAAGATCCTTGCCGCAAACAAGGGAACTGCCTTCTGGCGCATGGCTCCGGAACTGCTCCCGGCAGAAGCATCTTTGCCGTCGGCGAAGTGTGAAAAGTGGCAGATTTCCGGTGCAGGAAATGAATTTATCGCAGAAGAACTGGTCGTTACTCCCGGAAACGATCTTAAAAACTTCAAACTCAAACTCGGTGATTTTGTTTCCGCCGACGGAAAAAAACTTGCCGCCGGGAATTTTACAGTGGAAAGGATCGTTTCCATTCCCCGTCACGCTCCGCTCAACAACTGTTCAGTTGCCGGGGAATATTCCGACCGTCTCCTGCGCACCATCCCGGCAGAATTGAAAGCCGGCAAACATCAGGGATTCCTCATCAGCGGCAAAATCCCCGCAAAAACTCCGGCGGGCATCTATCAGGGCGGTGTGGAAATTTCCGCCGACGGTCTGACACAAAAACTGCCGCTTGCCATAGAGGTTTATAACTTTGAACTGCCTCAAGCGGCGGCGTTTTACGGCGATTTCCTCATTTCCGGTCCCTACGCGGATAAATTCTCCAAAGACAAGAAGGCGGCGGGTGATTTCTGCAAAAAAGATGTTTCCTCACTGCGCATCTATCCGGCACTTTACTGCGGAGTTTTCTTCAACAAAGAGGGCAAACTTACCAGCAACGCCGCCTGGACGATCAAACAGCAGTTCAAAAAATACAACGGCACCCAGCGTTTCCGGGTGGATGGCAGTTTCCGCTGCAATAAGTTCCGCAAACTCAAAAAGATGTCCCCGGAACTCGATGCGGCAATGAGCCTCTTCGCCGATGCAGTACAGCGGGCGTTTGATCCTGCCGGATTGACCGGTCAGGTTTTGTGGCAGATCGGCGATGAGTGCCATATCGCAGAAAAACTTGAAGCCCAGATACATTACTCCAAAATCAGTAAAAAAGCAGCCCCCAAACTCCGTACCTTTGCCACCATCAACGGCTTCAATCCCAAAATCAAAGAACTTATCGAAGTGAGCGACATCATCGCGCCGCACATGGATATTTTCTTCTATTGCATCAAGGACAAAATGGATATTTCCGGCAAGGAGATCTGGATCTACGACAATAATTTCATGACCGGCGGCATCCGTTTGAGCAAGGTGCGCGGCGTGGCATGGAAGAGTTTTGATGCGGGGATCACCGGTTATCACCAGTGGAGCGTAAATGCCTGGGTCAAAGATTGGCGCCCCGGTGACGATTACTCCGGCTGTATCTATTATCCGCCGGAAACGGGCATTGATGAGAACCCCCAGCGGAGTATGCGGATAGTGAACTTCGCACTCTGTGTAAGCGATTATGATTATCTGGTCATTCTCAAAAATCTGATCAAAAAAGCGGGCAACACCCCCGAAGCGGCGGAAGCAGAAAAAGCTCTTGACCGTATTGTAAAGAGCGTCTCTCCGGCATGGCACGACCAGACCACAAACTACAGCAAAATCGAAAATGCCAGAGCGGAACTTGCTCAACTTATCCGGAAAATGATGAAAGCAGAAAAAAAATGATCACCTATGCAATTTCCAGCAGTTCGCTGGGCAAGCACTTTACCGGAAAGACCCGGGAAGCGTTTTTGAATGGAAAATTGAAGAATATTGAAGCGTGTATCGCCGCTGAACCTCCGGAAAATGAGGAGTATCACCGCTCTCTGGCATTGATGCATCAGGCACACCGGGAGGGAATAATCCGCAGTGTCAGTGTCCACATGCCCTTTTACGGATGCGGCTTGAAGTGGGATCCATCGGCTTTGGATGAGGGCATACGGCAGGATGTAGTGCGCCGCATGGCAGAAATGATCCGGGCAAATTCAGAGTTCTTCACCGGCGGCAATATGACTCTGCACGCCAGTAACGAGCCGCCTTTGAGCGAACACCCCCAACGCATCATCCAGTGCCGGAAAAGCATCAGTGAATTACTGCCGCTGGCAGAGGAGCTGGATTTTTCCATCAATATGGAGTTCCTGCCCCGCACCTGTGTCGGCAACAGCGAGGAGGAGTTGGAAACTCTGGTGGCAGGATTCCCGGAAAAATATGTGGGGATCTGTCTGGATGTAAATCATATCATGGAGCGTTACGCGGAGCTTCCGGCAATGATACGGCGCCTTGCCCCCCGGATAAAATCGTTCCACATCTGCGATTACGACGGCGTGGATGAGATGCACTGGTTCCCGTGGCAGGGAATAATTCCGTGGGACAAGGTCATGGCGGCGATCCGGGAGATCGATCATGACGTGATTCTCATCAGCGAAACTATGTTTCAGCTGGGCGAGAAGGTCAGTCACGTTGCCGACCCCGTATTCGGCTTGCGGCAGACAGAAAAATCATTCTGGTTTCTGGAAAACTGTGAAGAATTGATGCTTTCGGAAAGCAAATTCACCTTCCGCTGAAAAAGTCCGGCAACTCTGACCTGCCTGCAGATGCACCGGCAGATTTACCCCAATTTTTGCGTTATCAGGACAAAAAAATGGTACGCGGTGCGGGATTTGAACCCGCACGCCGGAGCAAAGGATCCTAAGTCCTTCGTGTCTGCCAATTCCACCAACCGCGCAAAAAACAGAGTGATTTCAAGAGTTTTTCTGAAACTTTTAAAATTATCTCTCTTGAGGTAATGGCAAAAGTCTATCAAAAAAAGATTGAAAA
>JAZUPS010000275.1:0-3148 GCA_045605305.1 Victivallaceae bacterium | reverse complement strand
TGAGGAAGGAAACTGTAAGTAAAGAAGTGTTCACCGATATCCGCATCTTTATCCGGGAAACGGGGTGAACGCAAAAGCGCCAGATCCAGAATATTATTCTTTATCCGGTAACCGTATTTACAGTCATTGAGCAGAGCCGCGCCGCCGTCCCCATCGGAAAGATCCGCATAACGCAGACCGCAACACTCAAATTTGGCACGGTCATAAATGGTATTGTCGGTCGTTGTCCGCTTCAAATACGCATACTGGATATCGTAAGATGCTTCATCGGCATACACATTCACCGGGAATGCCGTCCTCAGCATCATGCGATTTTCATGCCAGTCAACTCTGGTGACAAAATCCAGCTGTTTACTGCCCGGCTGAAGGATCACCTGCTGTTCCAATACCGATTCAGCAGTGCGGTAACGGAAGTTGAGCCGGGAACGGACTACTCCCCGGCAGCCGTCAACCACCTCTGCCGCCTGCCAGATACCGGCAAAATCCCGGGGATAGTAACTGTCGATATCCCACGCCTCATTCCGCAACGGAAGATCATAATAAAAACTCAAAACGTTTCCGGGGGCGGTCAAAATTTCCTGATTACGCTCTTTATCAAATGCTCCGGTCAATTCTCCGGTCGGAGCGAAGGTGTAGCGGATAAGTTCATTTTCCAACACCAATTCACTGCACTTTTCCGCCTCAGGAGCAGTTTCCGGCAGGGCGCTTACCGTAATAAAGGAATCTGACGGCAACTCAACTGCGGCAAAAAGCACCCCGTTTTCCAGCTGAACCGGCAATTTTTTACCATTGATCACCGGAGTTTTATCCGCCCACGATGGGGGGAACTGCACATAGTTCCGGTAAGGCACACTCAAGGTATTGACCAGCACCATTTTATCTGATGCCGGAGTAAAAAGTTCTGCCGCGCACTGGTTGGCAAGACGGGCAGTTTCACTCAAAATCCTCCGGTAATCCTCTTCTGCAGTCTTGTAGACTTTGCCGATGGATGAACCGGGCAATATATCGTGGAACTGATTGAGCAGTACATTTTTCCACAGCTCATCCAGTTCTTTTGCCGGATAATCGGCAAGAGGCATTGAACTTGCCAGAAACTCCAGCGCGGTCAAGGATTGTTCACACTTCCGGTTACCCCGTTTGACCCGCGCCTGACTGGTCATCGTGCCGCGGTGACACTCAAAATAAAGCTCCCCTCTCCACTGCGGCAGTTGATCTTCCACAGCTGCCAGACGTTTGAAAAACTCATCTGCTCTGCCGAAAACCACCTTCGGGCAGCCATCCAAATCACGCTGGCGCAAGTTATTTTCCACAAAATCCTCACTGGGCCCGCCACCGCCGTCACCGATGCCGTAAAGACAGATAAATCCTTCTGTGATACCGGCTTCAGCAAAACGGTTCATGGCGGGGATACGCTGATCGGCTGATCCGAAAGCATTGTAGTTATTTTCCGGGGGGAAGTGGGAAAGCACCGTTGAACCATCCACACCGACCCAGCGGAAGGTGTGATGGGGGAATTTATTGAAGGTGTTCCAGGAGAGTTTCTGAGTCAGAAACCAGTCACAGCCGGATTTGCGGATGATTTGAGGCAAATTGCCGGAGTAGCCGAAAACATCCGGAAGCCAGAGGTTATTGACCTCGATGCCGAATTCATCCTTGAAAAAGTTCTTGCCGTGAAGAAACTGACGCACCAGCGATTCACCGGAACTCAAGTTGCAGTCCGCTTCCACATACATGCCGCCCTGCACTTCCCAGCGGCCGGAAGCAACCTGTTTTTTGACTTTTTCATACAACTCTGGGTAGTTCTCTTTGACCATCCGGTACAAAACCGCCTGAGATGCACCAAAAACGTACTCCGGATATTTTTCCATCAATGCAATTTGATTGGTAAATGTTCTTGCCGCTTTGCCGATGGAGGCGGAAACCGGCCAGAGCCATCCCACATCCAAGTGACCGTGACCGATCGACCACGCGATGGGAGTTCCGCCGGAAGCCTTGCAGGAAAAAGCCTTTTCCGCCAGCATTGCCCGCACTTTGGGAGCATTGGCGCAGTCACAGTTGAATATATCCATGGCATCGGTCAGGATCTTCAGCATCCGTTTGCCGCGGAAATCTTCAAGTCCGTAAGATTTCAATATACCGTACAATATGCGCATATCCAGCAGCATAGCCCACATTTCCCGGTCAAAAACACACAATCTCATGTGCTTGAGCAAGCGGGTTCCGCTGCCGATGGAAGCGACGGGAGTATCCAGATCATGAGGACGCGGCAGAGGACAGCCGAATAATCCATGAGCAGCCGCCTGCAACCAGAACTCCACCTTTTGCCCGGCTTGAAAATCAGAACCGATAACAAATCTTTCTTTGCAGTACAATTCATCAAAGCATGAGTAACCGGTCACTCCGTAAAGCGGCACGCCTTTATCATCAAAAAACAATCCTTCACTGCCAAGATGCACCCGCAAACACAGTTCTTTACCGGCAAAGTTTTCCGGGATCTCAGCGGTAAAATGGAACCATCCGCTTGCCCAATCGTAACCCCAAAGCTCTTTTTCATGTACTTCATGGTATTCAAGAGCAAGGCGTTTATCATAAGGAACAACATTTTCAGTAACAGCTACTTCTGCTTTCAAAGGAACATATTCCCGATAGACCAGATTATCAGTAAAAGAGAGCAAAAACTGCTCTATACGCTCCTGCAGATCACGCAAAATTTTCTCTTCCATCGCCACCTCCGATAAAATACAAACGTTTGTATTTTTATTACAAGAATGACTATAGCATCTTATTCAGAGTTTTGCAAGGGGAAATGGAGATTTTTTTAAAAATTTTCCATCATTTGTACCTTAAAAAGCAAGCAAACACAACACACAAGCAACTAAAAAACACTGTTATCCGGTAAAAATTGCGCTCTTTCCGGAAGGCTCTGTTCCCAATATTAACTGATATTCGATCTTTGCGTGAAACTGCCTTCCGCGAACACAGAGTGTTTTCTTTACCCCCTGCCGCCGCCCCCAAGAGACTGCAAGCCACAGGAGGTATACTGATGCCATGCCATGTCTGCAAGCAGTGGGGTGGAATTTGCCTTGCGTGATTTGCAAAGGTTCAGTTTGCCGGAGAGGGGGTGTTCCCCCTCTCCGCTCATACTGCG
>JAZUPS010000274.1:0-2516 GCA_045605305.1 Victivallaceae bacterium | reverse complement strand
GGTGGTTTTCTGTCCCGGCAAAGTGGTCGGAGCCATCTGACCGCCGGTCATACCGTAGTTGGAGTTGTTGACGAAGAATACCGTCATTTTCTCACCGCGGTTGGCAGCCTGAAGGAACTCATTGAAACCGATGGCGGCGAGGTCGCCGTCACCCTGATAGCTGATGACGTAGGATTCGGGATTGGCTCTTCCGGCGCCGGTACCGACGGCGGGCGCTCTGCCGTGGGGTACGGAGATGCTGCCCACGTTGAAGTAGTAGTAGGCGAAAACGGCGCATCCGACGGGGGCGATCAGCGTGGTATTTTCCTGAATACCGAAGTGTTCGATAGCTTCGGCAATCAGTTTATGCAGGATACCGTGACCGCATCCGGGGCAGTAGTGCATATTCTTTTTGATGGGACCGGGACGGCGGTGGAAGGTATCGAAAAAGACCTTTGAACGACCGAATTTAACTTTTTCACTCATGATTATATCTCCTTCATCATCTTGCGGGCGGCGTCGCAGACATCAGCCACGGTGAGCAGATTGCCGCCCATGCGGTTGCAGAGTTTGACCGGGCGTTTACATTCGATGGTCAGGCGGATATCCTCGATCATCTGACCGGCGGAGTGTTCGCAGCAGAGGAAACCTTTCACCTTGTCGGCGGCGCGTTTCAAGCTGTCCTGGGGGAAGGGGAAGACCATTTTCGGGCGGATAAGACCGACTTTAAGCCCCTCCTGACGGAGAACTTCCACCGCGCCCTGAGCGACGCGGGAGCTGATTCCGTAAGCGACCAGAGCCAATTCGGCATCCTCCATGGCGATCTCTTCGACGCGCTGTTCCGTTTTCTGGATCAGGGCATATTTTTCCTGCAAACGGATGTTCAGGGCTTCGAGGTCGTTGTATTCCATGTAGATACTGGAAATGATATTGGCTTCGCCGTTGACTCTTCTGCCCATTTTCCATTCGGGATCGTAATCATACTTGACCGGTTCGGGCAGTTCCAGACTTTCCATCATCTGACCGATAACGCCGTCGGTAAGGACGTAAGCGGGCATCCGGTATTTTTCCGCCATGGGGAATGCTTCATATACCATGTCACACATTTCCTGAACGGAGTTGGGGGTAAAGACGAGACAGCGGTAACTGCCGTGTCCGCCGCCTTTGACCACCTGGAAATAGTCGGATTGTTCCGGACCGATGTTGCCCAGCCCGGGACCGCCACGCATCACGTCGACGATAACCGCGGGCATTTCGTATGCGGCGAGGTAACTCATACCTTCCTGTTTCAAGCTGATACCCAGACCGCTGCTGGCGGTCATGGTGCGTCTTCCTGCGGCGGCGCATCCGATAACCATATTGATAGCGCCGATTTCGGATTCAGCCTGCACGAAGGTGCGGTTGAGTTTGGGGAAGAGCAGAGCTGCCGCCTGAGCGATTTCGCTGGCGGGGGTGATGGGATAACCGAAATAGCAGTCGCATCCTGCGAGCAGAGCGCCGTAGACAGCTGCTTCATTGCCTTTGAGCAAAAGACGTTTGTTGTAAGCCATGATTCACACCTCCTCGTAGATGGTGATAGCCCCCGGTTCGGGGCATTGATAGAAACAGGAGCCGCAACCGATGCAGTTACCGGCGTTTTCGACGATAACAGCGAAATACCCCTGCATGTTAAGTTCCTTGCCGCGTGCGATAAGTTTTTTGGGGCATACCGCGATACAGCGGTAACAGCCTTTGCACTCATCGGCAGCGATCTCAATACGGAATTTTTTAGCCATTGTTTGAATCCTTTCATTAAAATCCGAAAAACAGCGTGTTTATAATTCTATTAATATACCTTGCAAAAGGGTTTTTTTCAAGAGGATAGCAAAAAAAACGTTTTTTTTACAAAAAATCATTTGACAAAATAGCAGAAAGGGGTTATTTTATATAACATCACGAGGCGTGGTAGCCAAGAGGTTAGGCGGCGGTCTGCAAAATCGCTCAGATCGGTTCGATTCCGATCCACGCCTCCATTTTTTGTCCCTTTTTTCCGTGGGCTTGGGTAAGATGCAGAATATGGGCAACTGCCGGGAAAAGGAATTGCCATTGCCGTTTATGGCGACTGTATGGAATGATCCCGGTATAATATCGTTCCCCGTTTTATCTGTTTTAACGATTGCGGATGATCACAGATACTCCGTCGGGGATGACTGCGACGGAGGCGTCGTCTCCCAGAATTTCAAAGGCGGTTTTCAGAGCTTCATCCGGAGTGGCGGCGCTTTTTATGCCCATGGCATTGATCATCCGGTGATCACATTCATCGCTGACAAGTATGACGGTGAATTTCTGCAAAATCCGGGCGAGGATCTGGTATTGCCACTGATCGGGAAGGGTTTTGTTCCGGGGGACCCGGGAAATTTTTTGCCTCTTCGACGGTTTATGACAGAAACTCATATTGATTTTTCGCTTGAAATTTCCGGCAGTTGATAGATTTTTAACTTGAAGTACTCACGATCTCTGAAGCCATAAGCCTGTTTGATCAGCCATCTGATCTTGTT
>JAZUPS010000273.1:0-8448 GCA_045605305.1 Victivallaceae bacterium | reverse complement strand
CCACTCAATTCCACCCTGAACGCAGCGGTGAAATGGGATTGCAGTTACTGAAAAACTTTTTGGAATGGGATGGTTCATCATGTTGCTGAAACGCTTGATCGTTTGTCTGGATGTCCGGAACCGCCGGGTGACCAAAGGTGTAAAATTCGCAGATAACCGCGACATCGGTGATCCGGTTGAATTGGCAAATTTTTATGCTGAAGACGGTGCCGATGAGTTGATCTTTTACGATATAACCGCCAGTGCAGAACACCGTAAAATCGATATTGAAATGGTCAAAAGTGTGGCAAAGCAGATTTTTATCCCCTTCTGCGTGGGAGGCGGCATCAGCAGCGTAACAGATATGCGGCAAGTGATCCTTGCCGGAGCCGACAAGATTTCAGTCAACTCCCTTGCGGTCAGAAATCCCCAGATCCTTACCGATGGGGCTAAAGCCTTCGGCAGGCAATGTATCGTTCTGGGAATGGATGTGAAAGCCGTGGATAAAAGCTCGTCGATCCCCTCCGGATATGAAATTTATATCGAAGGCGGCAGAATTGCCACCGGACTTGATGCTGTAAAGTGGGCAGAAAAAGCCGTTGAACTGGGTGCCGGAGAAATTTGCCTCAATGCCATTGATGCCGACGGGGTCTGCAACGGCTATGAATTGACCATAACCCGGCAGATCGCCGAAGCTGTCGCCGTGCCGGTGATCGCTTCCGGCGGCGGAGGCAAAGTCGACCATCTCGCCGATGCTCTGCAGCAGGGAAAAGCCGATGCAGTATTGGTCGCTTCCATGGTGCATTCCGGATTATACCGCTGTTCTGAAATCAAAGAACAGCTGGCAAAAAAGCAAATCCCGGTCAGATTGTGATCAAATGCAGTAATCCAACTCTCCGCTCCCGTCGGGCTGTTGATCGTAAGCATCTGAAATTTCCGGTAAAGTGATTTCTGCCATCATATTGCGGATATTTTCATTGAGCTTCTGCCAACTTATGAGCAGTGCCGGAGTACTGCTTTCTGTTATCATACTGCATGAAATACCCACATGGTCTTTTTATGCGGCATTTATTCTGATGATTGCCGGAGTGCGGATGATCATAAAAGAAGAACATTCGCATATCCACACTCATGAAGAGTTGACCCGCAATCACGTTCATTCGCATGATGATTTGCATCATAATCATCCGCATGATGTGCCGGTAGACGGCAGGCATTTTCACGAACACACTCACGAAAAATGTACGCACCGTCATCCGCACACTCCGGATATCCATTACAAGCACGCTCATTAAAAGAAACGTGTATGGACTTTTACGATCCTAAATGCTTTTTTAACTGACAAGTAAACAAAATAACTCCTTGATTTTTATCTTCCATGTGCTATATTAACAGCTTACATCCAAAAAAAACTTTTTCTTGATAATTTATGTGAAAGAGGTGTTGACAAATGGAAGAATTCGCGCAGATGATGTTTTCTTATCTCAAAGCTGCAGATACTTTTTTGTGGGGACCGCCGCTTTTGGTGCTGCTCTTGGGCACTCACCTCTTCTACACCATCAGATTGCGTTTTGTACAGCGTCATCTGGGAGCCGCATTCAAGTTGGTCATGCAAAAAGACAACTCCACTGATGGCAACGTGGCTCCTTTTGCGGCTTTGGCAGTGGCGTTGGCATCAACGATCGGCACCGGTAATGTCATCGGAGTGGCAACTGCAGTGGTTCTCGGCGGCCCCGGAGCTGTTTTATGGTGCATGATCACTGGTATGTTTGGTATGGCTACTAAATATGCCGAGTCCCTTCTGGCTGTGAAATTCCGGATACGGGATGTTCACGGAGAAGTCCACGGCGGGCCGATGTATACTATTTTGCGCGGTTTGGGATGGCGCTGGATGGCGATCATCTTCGCTGTTGTGGCAGGAATCGCCGTACTCGGTACCGGAAATCTGGTGCAGAGCAATGCTATTGCTGTGATCGTCAATAAAACTTTTTCCATACCCTTCTGGCTTACCGGGGTACTGCTTGCTCTGCTGATCGGTCTGGTGATCGTAGGCGGATTGCAGAGTATCGCCAAAGTTTGTACCTATATGGTTCCTTTCATGTCCTTCATTTATCTTGCCGCCTGTATCACTCTGCTGGTGATGAATTTTGAATATCTCGGCACTGCAGTTGTTTATATCGTTAAAAGTGCGTTTTCTGCGAAAGCCGCTTTTGGCGGAGTCGTTTTTGGTATGATGGAGGCTGCCCGTTACGGAATTGCCCGCGGTTTATTTTCAAATGAAGCCGGCATGGGGTCCGAACCGATAGTTGCGGCAACGGCATGTACCCGCAACGCGGTACGTCAGGGATTGGTCTCCTACACCGGAACATTCTGCACGATCATCATCTGTCTGATGACCGGATTGGTGCTGGTTTCATCAACTTTGGCATTTCCTGACAAGATAACTCTCGCTGTCGGCAATGAGATACTCACCCAGAATTGTTTTGAACAGATCCCCTATGTCGGTAAATATCTCCTGGCATTTGCGATTTTTGCTTTTGCTTCTACAACATTGCTGGGATGGTTCTACTATGGCGAACAGTGTTTCCGCTTCCTTTTCAAATCTGACAAAGCCTTGATGTTCTACAAAATCGTTTACACGGCGATCGTTTTCACCGGTTCTGTAAGTTCTCTGACAGTGGCATGGGATTTTGCAAACTTTGCCAACGGTTTGATGGTTATTCCCAACGTGATAAGTTTGCTTCTGCTGCAGAAAGTGGTGGTCGCAGAGACAAAAAAATATCTCTGGAGCGGAAAACTGGATATGGATGATCCACGCTGTATCCGCGGCAATACCGTTGCTGAAAATTGAAGCGTATTTCTGAATCTGGTCAAAGAGTGGAAAATATTACGCTTTCCGGTGAATTTTGAATTAGCGTTTTCCTATATATAAGGTCGCCTCTGTTGTTGAGGATTGAATTTTCAGCAATGCTCGCTCCGTTCCATTTGATGCCGGTCAGATGGTTTTCTTTGCCGGATGTTGCTGCTGGGATTTTTCCCGTGAAACAGGTAATTCAGCTCTTTAAAAAACGAAACAGCACATGGTTGAGTAAAGAATAAAGATATTTTTTGTGTAAATCGATTTGAAAATAATATTTTTTGTGTTATATTATGGTTGCGGCGTAATGAAGAAGGTTTTTCACCGTGGTCGTCGCAGCGGTGATTGACGGGATTTTCCGGATGCCGGAAAATGGACGGAGGACTTTCTTTTATGCGACAGGATAAAATTCTGAATATCCCGGCTATACGCCGTATGCCTACTTATCTGCATAAATTGTTGAAAATGCAGGCTGAAGGCAAAGTCAGCGTCTCCTCTACCGAACTTGCGGAATATATGAATATCGAATTGATCGTAGTCCGCAAAGATATTTCTCTTACCGGTATTTCCGGACAGCGCCGCATCGGTTATGATGTCAATGAATTGATCCGTTATATAAAGCAATATCTCGGCTGGGAGAAGATCATTCCTGCCGCATTGATCGGAGCCGGTTCTCTCGGTACGGCGCTTTTGGGTTACAACGACTTTGAGCTGTACGGATTCCATATCAATCAGGTTTTTGATTCTGCGCCGGAGAAGATCGGCAAAGAGGTCTACGGCAGACGGGTGCATGATATAGCTGATATGTCCAGGTGTTTTGCTGATAATCCTCCTGAAATAGCGGTTATTTGTGTTTCCAACAGTGCGGCGCAGGATATTGCCGATAAGCTGGTGGCACTTGGAGTCCGTTATATTTGGAACTTTGCCAATGTTTCGCTTAAAGTGCCGCCCTGGGTGGTGGTTCAGCGGGAGGTTATCGCCGGAGGTCTGGCGATGCTGGCAGTGAAGCGTAAGCAGGATAAAGATTTTTAAGGACGGTTTTATACTACTGAAGTATATTTTGAAAATACAAACAATTTTATCCGGCTGCCGTACAGGGAAGGGGGTTCTCCGCAGCCGCAAGCAGTTTTGGTACTGTGGCAGATGCCGCAGTGCTTGTCACATTCAACAAGAGGATAGATTAAGAAAATGTGTTGCAACAAATTGTCGGAAGGTGCAGCCGCCAAATTTGCCGAACTCGATGCTTTCATCGATACTCTCGGTATTGACCGTGCGGATGAACGTCGTCGCGGCCGTTTGATTCAGGTGCTGCATCGCGCGCAGGATATCTTCGGATATCTGCCCCGTGAGGTCCAGATTCATGTGGCCCAGAAACTTTTTCTCACTGAAGCTCAGGTTTCCGGTGTGGTCAGTTTTTACAACTACTTCACCACTGAACCGAAAGGCAAATACTGTATCGATGTCTGCATGGGTACTGCCTGTTATGTGAAAGGTTCTGAAAAAGTTCTTTCTGAAATCGAGCGTGTTCTCGGCATCAAAGCCGATACCAATCCGACTCCTGACGGTCTCTTTTCCATTTCCGCGCTCCGTTGCGTCGGTGCCTGCGGTTTGGCCCCGGTCATGATGGTCAATGGTAAAGTTTACGGCAAAGTCACTCCCGCCAAAGCGGTTGAAATTGTCAATGAATACAAGAAGCTGGGGTAATCAGTTATGAATAAGATCACTTCTCAGAATGCATTGATGGATGCTTTCAATGCCGCCAAAGGCAAACTCGCCTTGCGCTGCACCGCTGAGCATGACATCAATTCGGTCAAAAAAGACATCCTCTGCTGCGGCGGTACCGGCTGCCATGCCTCCAACGCCCAGGAGCTGATGGATAATCTCAATAAGTACATCAAAGAAAACGGTTTGGAAAATGACGTCCGCGTGGTTCAGACCGGTTGCTTCGGTTTCTGCGCTCAGGGTCCGATCGTCAAGATCATGCCTGATAACGTTTTCTATGTGCAGGTCACCCCTGAGGATGCCAAAGAGATCGTGGAAAGCCACATCGTCGGCAAAAAGATGGTTGAGCGTCTGCTCTTCGTCGAACCGCTGCTCAAAGAGCGCATTCAGGATTATGCCAAGATGTCCTTCTATGCCAAACAGCAGCGTATCTCTCTGCGCAACTGCGGTTTGCTGAATCCGGAAGATATCGAAGAATACATTGCCAATGACGGTTATCAGGCTCTTGCCAAGTGCCTTTTCTCCATGAGCACGGATGCGGTCGTTCAGGAAGTCCTGAATTCCGGTATCTGCGGCCGCGGCGGTGCGGGATTCCCCACCGGTATGAAATGGAAGATCGCCGCCGGAGTGAAAGCTGAAGAAAAATATATCGTCTGTAACGCTGACGAAGGTGACCCCGGAGCCTTCATGGACCGCTCCATTATGGAAGGTGACCCGCACAGCATTATCGAAGCTATGGCGATCGGTGCTTATGCTATCGGCGCTCAGAAAGGTCTGGTTTACATCCGCGCTGAGTATCCGCTGGCTGTCAACCGTTTGCGTTTTGCCATCGAACAGGCCCGCGAATGCGGTTTGCTCGGCGACAACATCATGGGAACCGGTTTCAGCTTTGACATTGAGATCAAACTCGGTGCCGGAGCGTTTGTCTGCGGTGAGGAAACTGCGTTGATCCACTCCATGGAAGGTCTCCGCGGCGAGCCGACCACCAAACCGCCGTTCCCGGCTAATATCGGTGGCGGTTACTGGGGTTGCAGCACCAACGTGAACAACGTTGAAACCTATGCTTCCATCCCGGTCATCATCAATAAAGGTGCCGCCTGGTACAGCAAAATCGGTAACTGGCAGCCCGAACTGGATGAGAATGGCAACTTCAAGCGCACCATCAGCGGCAACAGCGGTACGAAAGTGTTTGCTCTTGCCGGTCAGATCAACAACGTGGGTCTGGTGGAAGTTCCGATGGGAACCACTCTGCGCGAGATCATTTACGAGATCGGCGGCGGAATTTCCGGCGGCCGTGAGTTCAAAGCGGTGCAGACCGGCGGACCTTCCGGCGGGTGTATCACCAAAGAGAACCTCGATACCCCCATCGACTACGGCAACCTTTCCAAGATCGGTTCCATGATGGGTTCCGGCGGTATGATCGTGCTTTCTGACAAAGACTGTATGCCTGCGATGGCGAAGTTCTATCTTGACTTCACCAAAGATGAATCCTGCGGAAAATGCACTCCGTGCCGTATCGGTACCCGGCGGATGCTGGAAATGCTGGAAAAGATCTGTGATGGCAACGGTACTCTTGAGATGCTCGATGAGCTGGAATCTCTTGCCAAAACGATCACCGATACCGCGCTTTGCGGACTCGGTCAGACTGCTCCGAACCCGATTCTGAGTACTCTGCGTTATTTCCGTGATGAGTATGTGGCACACGTTGTCGACAAGAAATGTCCTGCCGGAACCTGCCCGAAACTCTACACGCTGACTATTACTGAAGATTGTATCGGTTGTACCAAGTGCAAACGCAACTGCCCGGTCGATGCTATCAAAGGTGAATTGAAACAGCTTCATGTCATCGATACCGCCAAATGTATCAAATGCGGTGCCTGTATCGACGGCTGTCCGAAAAAAGCGATTGTCAAAGGATGAGTGCAACAATGAACAGTGTCAATCTTACGATCAACGGCAAGCAGGTCACGGTTCCCGCCGGTTCGACTATTCTGGATGCTGCCCGTAAACTCAATATCAATATTCCGACCCTCTGCTACTGCGACAAGCTTGGCTGCGGCGTTTCCAACAAGCCTGCCAGCTGCCGTATTTGTGTGGTGGAAGTCGAGCGCCGCCGCAATCTTGCTCCGGCGTGTGCCACTCCGGTAATGGAAGGCATGGTGGTTCTCACCAACAGTCAGCGTGCGCTGAATGCCCGCCGTACCGTGCTTGAACTGATGCTCAGCGACCACCCGCAGCAGTGTTTGACCTGTGCGAAGAGCCAGGATTGTGAACTGCGTATGCTGGCGGCTGAGTTTGGAATTCAGGACATTGCTTTCTCCGGTGCGAAAAACCGTTTCCCGGTTGACAGCTCCAGCGAAGCGATCATGCGTGATCTTTCCAAATGTATCATGTGCCGCCGTTGCGAAACGGTTTGCAACAATGTTCAGACCGTCGGCGCTCTGACCGGCAACGGTCGCGGATTTTCTGCGAAAGTCGGTACTGCGAGCATGATTCCGCTTGCCGATACCAACTGTACTTTCTGCGGACAGTGCGTCAATGTCTGCCCGGTCGGTGCCATTACCGGTATCAGCTATGTAAAAAAGGTCTGGGCGGCGATCAACAATCCTGCCAAGACGGTTATCGTGCAGACTGCTCCGGCGGTGCGTGTCGCTGTCGGTCAGGAGTTCGGATTTGAACCGGGCGTGCCTGTCACCGGCAAACTGGTCGCCGGACTGCGTGCGCTGGGCTTTGACAAAGTTTTCGACACCAACTTCTCTGCTGACCTGACCATCATGGAAGAGGGAACTGAAATTGTCGAGCGTGTCAAATCCGGCAAGAACCTGCCGATTTTGACCAGCTGCTGCCCCGGCTGGATCAACTTCATTGAGCATAACTATCCTGACTTGCTGCACATTCCTTCCAGCTGCAAATCTCCGCAGCAGATGTTTGGTGCGATTGCCAAGAGCTATTATGCCGAGAAGATCGGTGTGAAACCGGAAGATCTGGTTGTGGTCTCCATCATGCCCTGCCAGGCGAAGAAATACGAAGCTGCCCGTCCGGAATTCTCACACGACGGTGTACGCGATGTGGACTATGTAGTGACCACCCGCGAACTTTGCAAGATGTTCAAAGAAGCCGGTGTGAATCTGGCGAATATGGAAGACGACGTCTTCGACAGCCCGCTGGGTGAATCCAGTGGTGCCGCAGACATCTTCGGTGTTACCGGCGGTGTGCTGGAAGCTGCGTGCCGTTCTGTGTATTACATGCTCAACGGCAAAAATCTGGAAGGCGATGCCATCAACTTCCACGAAGTCCGCGGTCTTTCCGGTATCAAAGAAGCGACTGTTCAGATCGCTCCTGAGACCAGCATCAATGTGGCGGTCTGCTCCGGTCTGGGTAATGCCCGCAAAGTGCTGGATATGGTTCGTCAGGATCCCAACCGCTTCCAGGCGATTGAGATTATGGCTTGCCCCGGCGGCTGTATCAACGGCGGCGGACAGCCCTTCCTGCATGGCGATACCGCGCTGCTTGAAAAGCGCATGAAAGGTATTTACAGCGAAGATGAGAGCAAAACTCTCCGTCTTTCCCATGAGAACGAGGACATCAAAAAGCTCTATGCTGAATTCCTCGGCACTCCGGGCAGCGAGAAGGCTCACCACTTGCTGCATACCAAGTACCACGAAAAATAATTCGCAGTACCTTCGATCCCCGGTTGGAAAAATCTTCCTGCCGGGGATTTTTTCATAGACACGAGGCTTTGAAGTCACGGCACGTTTGCCGCCGCCAGCGCACCGATAAACCTCCGTTCTTTTCCGTTCCCATCCGTACTCATCCGTTCAACGCGCCGCCCCCAAGAGACAGTGAGCCACAAATGGCATCCTGATACCATCCTCGCCCGCAAGCCACGG
>JAZUPS010000272.1:0-2128 GCA_045605305.1 Victivallaceae bacterium | reverse complement strand
CCAAACATTCTTGTTTCTTACAGGTCAGGAAAAAAAGAGATGAGAGCGTCTATAGCTGAAACCATCACCGTATCCCGGAGATGCCGGGGCATCGACCGTATCGCTTTTTCCTTCGGAAATTTTAAGTTCTCTGACAAATATTTGTTCTCCGGATGCAACATAGAGCATATTTTGACAAACGGTTACCCTTTCAGCAGGAAGATCTCCGGGCAGCGGAAGAATCAAATCCGTCAGTCCAAAAGATACAACGCCCTGGATCCCCAATTCCGTGGCTGCCAGAATCCGGTCGTCTGCAAGAACGGTAATATCCGAAGCCCCGGGCGTGGTGAAATCATGCCGTAAATGCAACGGAGCCAGTTTGTAGCACTGATCCAGTGAACCATCCGGAAAAATCGACATCGCATAGATAAATCTCCGGGCGGCATCCGCAATATAAAGCCGCCATTTATCGGAAGAAATCCCCAATGCCGTGATCTTTCCAAATCCTTCCGCGGCGATTTGTTTTATGCCATCTTTTTCAAAATAAATATTGCCCCCGCTGAATGTATAGATACCGCCATTGAATGTAACAGCCTGTTGTTCCGGGAATGTTCCGTTGTACTGTTGCCAGGTACTGCCGGATGTAATCAGCTTCTTGATTCTGATCTGATTGAAAAACGGTTTTACGGGAACCGTTTCCCAATTTGCCCAGAGGAATCCCATCATCCGACGCCATAAATTTGTATCATCACGCCGACAGCAATGACCTTCACCGTTAAATTGTTCAAATCTGAAATCATATCCGGCAAATTCCAAAGCAGAAGCCGCATTTTGTGCTGCCAGAAGCGAACTTCCGAAGTAATAGTCCGGTTCTTCTGTTCCGCATGTGATATAAAGTTTGATTGGTTTTGTTTCCGTTTTCCGGGCAATGACCATGGCTTCTTCTCCTCCACGCATCGCGGAAAAGGTCGGACTGCTTAAAAATGCCCGGCGGAAATAATCGTTCCGGAACCATACGGCGTTCCATGCCGCCATTCCGCCGGATGATCCGCCGCAAATAAAATGCATATCCGGATTGGAGGACAAGGTTTCACCGGTGATCCGGCAGACTTCAGGAACCAATTCTTCCACCAGAAAGTTTGAAAAATCAGGACCGTATTGATCAAATTCAACTGCCCGCATATTTCTGCTCGTCCCGGTGGGAATGGAGGGATTCAATACGCCGGGCCGGATGAATACGACGGTACCAAAGGGGATCAATTCTTCCAGCATTAATTGTTTCAGCATTACGGACATGGTTTCAAAAGAATGTTCCAATAATACATACAGCGCAAGTTCGTTTGCTTCTGCATCCGGTTTGACGGTATATATATCAACTTCAAAATAACTGCCGCGTTCAAATTTATTGCCGGTGATGCTGCATTTATTGAACTGTTTTTCGATAATCGTGTTCTGGTCCATGGTTGCCTCTTGTATCTTATTAATAAAAGCATGATCGAGGGAGTTACTCCTCTAAAGGAAATAATGTAGCATAAAAATTGAAATTTACAAGCTCTTTTTACGCAATCCTGTGCGTGTCGTAAGCCGGATATGCCGGATAGAATAGATTGGCAGAAGCACGACCGACAAGGATCATATTTTGTAAATTACGGGGAAATACAAAGAAAAATGATATTTGATTTTATGGTATAATCCGCCGATGAGGCCCTTTTCAGAGAAATTGCCGTTCTCTATTTGTCCTCTGTTTGGAAGAGTTTACGCTATAAGTATCTGTCAAGCATTGGGTAAAATCAAGATATAAAAAAATCCAGCCATAAAGGACTGGATTGAGAGAGTTCAAAAAAAATGGTCGGAGTGAGAGGAGCGCCGACCCTTCTTCTCTAATCTCTTTATTCCAAAAGATTTACCCGCTGAAATATGCCTTTTATTTGTGGTCCACTCTGTGGTCCAGTGATTGTTATTGCGACTTGCCAAATATAGCGCACTTTCGGCAAAAGTCAAATGGTAATTGGTCACTCACTGCGTGTCGATTGAAAAAGCTTAATTTGTGACGCAGAGAGTCACAAATTGGGCGAGCCATATCATAAAAATCCGATTTTTTCTGAAAAAGTTGAAATAAATGACTTGCATATTTTACGATATTGCGTTA
>JAZUPS010000271.1:0-5555 GCA_045605305.1 Victivallaceae bacterium | reverse complement strand
GCCCCCTGCCCCAAAGCGATGATCCCCGGATTGCTCAATAAACTTTATCGGACAAAGCTGCCTTCCGGAATAAAAAACGGCGATATTGTGATGAAAAAGGTTGATAATTCTGAAATCGGTGTTATAGTAACAGAAAACATTTGAAACACATTTGTTATCTGCACACTGTTTTTATGAATTTACTTGAATTGTCACAAAATATCCGGAAGATCCGGATCGAACAGGAAATGACCGTCGAACAGCTTGCCAGGGAGAGCGGTTTCAGCAAGGGATTTATTTCTCAAGTGGAAAATTTCCGTCTGACCCCCTCCCTCAAAGCTCTGACCCGGATCGCCGATGCCCTCGGAGTTTCCATGAGTGTCCTTTTTGCCGAAGACGGCGATACAGCCTCTCAATACACCTTCGGCAATCTCGGCGACGGCAGGGAACTTGACCGGGACAACGGTGAAGAGCATGGTATCCGTTACTTTTCTCTGGCACACCGTCATCTGGGCAGAAAGATGGATCCGTTTATCATCGAATATACTCCCGCCTCCCCCCGGGAGTTCAAGTTTCACGATACGGAAGAGTTCTTCGTTCTGCTGGAAGGGGAATTGAACTACTTTCTCTGTGATAATGACACCCACCGCCTGATGCATCCGGGAGACACGATCTATCTGAAAGCCAACGTCCCTCACCGGGTCGAACTGGGAAAAAACTGTTCTTACGCAAAAGGTTTGCTGATCTACACCGATTCCGCGCTGGATATTGATTGAAAAATCACTTTTTCCGCAGAGAATCAATAAATGATTTCGCAGTGTGTTTACGGTTTTTCCGATAGAGACGGGAGAAGTAATGCGGATCATCGTAACCGCACAAAGCAGCAGTTTCCGCCACCGACAGCGCCGGATTTTCCCGCCACAGCTTTTCCGCATGACTCAAACGTTTTTCGATCAGCAGCTGTTTGAAACTGGTCTGATGGTTATCCCGCAGAAAATGGGTCAGAGAGGAGTCACTCATGTGGAGAAATCTGGCAGCTTGATGCAAAGTTACCGGACGGGTGAAATTCTCATTGATAAAGTAATGCAACGTCTGCAGTTTCATCGATCCGGAGTAAGAGATCAACTCCTTATCCACAATGTAACCGATGAGCATGTTGATCATATCTTTCAAACTTTCCGCACCCTCATGGTCAAAACAGGGCAGCTGGGCAAATGCGGCTGCCGCCTCCGGATGACCGGAAGCGAACTCCGGCAGTTCCCGATCGGTACGAAATTGACCGAACATGACAAATCCAGCCGCCTCCCCCAGAATTTTTACCGGAGCGATCAACTCATAAAGTCCGGCATGACAACGGTAAAGTACCGCTTTTTCCTCTTTCAAAGAGAGCTTCTGCATCTGACTGTCAAGTTCAATACACTTTTCAATACCGAAAAATTTTTCCTGCATCAAAGTACAGTAACGGCTGTTGCCGAAACTGCGCCCCCGTTTCAGCACTTCGCCGCTGCGGGAGTAGAAAACCACCTGAATATTCATCGTGGATGCAAAACAATCCAGCAAACGGCAAACTTCATCGCTCAACAACAGTTCAAGAGAAATATTTTTGGTCATTTTCACCCCTTTCATCAGCCTTTCGGGTATAAAATAGCATAAATTGCTGAAAAATCCACCACAAAAGCGAAAAATCCATTGTTTTTCATGGTGACATCGGCTATAATATATATTGAACACAAAAATTTGTGTTTTAATGTAACTCAATTTGGAGGATAAAACCATGAAAGAAGTAAAAGTCGGTCTGATCGGTCTGGGTTTTATGGGATCAACCCACTGGCGGATTTATGAAGCACTGGAAAATGTGCGCGTCGTGGCGCTGGCGGATGTCGATCCTGCCAAACGTGCCGGAGATGTGAGCAAAGTGGTCGGCAATATCGGCGGCGGAGACAACTCTGCGCCCCTGAATATGACCGGAGTTGCCACTTATGAAGATGGTTTTGAAATGATCAACTCCACCGATGCGGATATCATCGATATTTGCGTTCCCACCCCTGATCACAGCAAATATGTGCTGGCGGCGCTGAAAGCCGGAAAACATGTTTTCTGTGAAAAACCCCTCTGCCGCAATATGGAACAGCTCGAAGAGATCCGTGCCGCAGTCAAAGCATCTGACCGTTTCTTCAATGCCGGTATGTGTGTCCGCGCCTGGCCCGAATACGATACCGCCAGAAACATCGTCAAATCCGGCGCAGTCGGCGAAGTCAAATCCGCCCTCTTCCGCCGTCTTTCGCCCTCCGTTGACGGCAATGCCTGGCACAACTGGTTCATGAATGAAGAGATGGCTGGCGGTGCCGCCCTTGACCTGCACTTGCATGACACAGACTTTGTCTGCCACCTTTTCGGACGTCCGCAGAAAGTTTCCAGCTTCGGCGTCCGCGGTGTGGTCAGTGACAACGGTATCGACCATATCATGACCGTGTACAACTACGGCGACGGCAAATTGATCACCGCAGAAGGCGGCTGGTGCGCCCCCAACACAGTTCCTTTTGAAATGAGCTTCCAGATCGTCTGCGAAAAAGCCACCATCAAATTCGGCGCTGACGGCAGTTTCAAACTCTTCTGGACCGATGGCAAAGTTGACACTCCGGATACCGGTGATGCTTCTCTGCCCACCGGCTGGCACCGTGAATTGAAATACTTCACCGATTGTGTCCGCGACAATATTCAGCCCAACCGCTGGCAGACTCCGGATTCGATCTTCGATGCTCTGACCGTGGTTCAGACCGAACTCAAAGCCGCTGACAAAGGCGAAACTCTGGAGGTCAAATATGTATAAGGCTCTCAACTATTGGGTTTTCGGCGGTTTTACCGGTGAAAAGACCGCTTATGAATTCATCGACTTCGCCGTTGAAAACAAACTCGACGGCGTGGAATTGACCGTCTGCGACTGCCTGAGCCCGGATATTACCGAAAAAGAGTGCAAGGATATTGCCGCTTATGCCAAAAGCAAAAATATCGGCATCCGTACTCTGGCAAGCGGTTACTACTGGGGCTGCTCTCTGAGCGCCGATGATGAAGCAGAACGTCTTCAGGCGGTGGAATTCGGCAAAAAATATATCCGGATCGCCAATTGGATCGGTGCGGAAACCATTCTGGTCATTCCCGGAGCGACCCGGGTGGCGTGGGAACCGGATCGTCCGGTGGTCAGCTACAAAAATGCGTGGGCGAACTCCACAAAATCCTTGAAGGAGTTGCTCCCGCTGGCAGAAGAATTGAATGTCAATCTGGCTTTGGAAAACGTCTGGAACCGTTTTCTGCTCAGTCCGATGGAGTGGAAGTTCTTCCTCGATCAATTCAACAGTGAGAAGATCGGCATCTACTTTGACATTGCAAACTGCTGCATCTACGGCCGTCCGCAGGACTATGTGGAAATCCTCGGCAGCTATGTCAAAGCGATCCACGTCAAAAACTTTGAGGAAACCGACTGCGCCGGTGGTCTCCACGGTTTCGGCGATGACATCTGCAAAGGAATGGTTGATTTCGATGCCTTGAAAAAGGCGTTGGCGGCAATCAATTACAATGGTCCGCTGACTGCGGAAATGATTCCTTTCAGCCGTCTGCCGGATATGGTTCTGCCGGATCAGGCGCTGGCGGAAGTCACCGCTGCCAAACTCAATTCTCTCTTTTGATCAGATGCTGCTCAACAAGAGATGATTATTCAGGAAAATCCGGGAAGAACGATTTGTTCTGACCGGATTTTCTGTAATCAAAATAATTTCAAAAGTAATTCAAGAAAATAAAAAACAGCTATGAAAAAACTTCTCGCTATGTTGTGCGGTATTATGCTGCTTGCCGTCAGTGGATGCTGTTCTGTCGAACAGTGCAAAATCACAATGGAAAAGAATGCTGTTCTGCTCGATGTCCGGACTCAGACAGAGTATCAGAAAGGTTATCTGCAGGGTGCGGTCAATCTGCCTCAGGCAGATGTGGATACCGCTGCTGCCAAAGTTGTCCCCGCCAAAGATACTCCGGTTTATGTTTATTGCCGGGGCGGTCGGGAAGCTGCGATGGCAACGGAAAAACTGTTGAAACAGGGTTACACCGATGTTCATAATCTCGGGGCAATGAAAGATGCCGGTGAGCGGCTTAGTTTACCTACTGTAAAATAAGCCGGTCAGGATAAGATATGAAAACTTTTTTTTCACTATTTTGTGGAATTATTCTGCTCGCAGTAAGCGGATGTTATTCAACTGGAAGTAAAATATCTATGAAAGACGGTGCGGTTTTACTCGATGTCCGGACTCCGGAAGAATATAAAGACGGCTATCTTGAAGGAGCAATACTTATTCCTCTTGCGGAATTGGAAAGCAAAATAGCCGGCAAAGTTCCGGTTAAAAACACCCCTGTATACATCTACTGCCGCAGCGGCAGACGGGCTGGAACTGCAGTCGAAAAGTTAAAAAACATGGGCTATACAGATCTCCATAATCTGGGTGGTCTGAAAGACGCTCAGGAAAAGCTCAATCTTCCGATAAGCAAGTAAAGATGCGTTTGATGGGCAGTTGGAGTTATCCAGCTGCCTTTTTTGTCTTTTTTAGAGACATGACTTTTTCATAACAAAGAAATAAGTGTATCGCGGTCTCCAAACGCTTTCCGGATTTTCTCAAAAAATTTTATTCTGCTCTTGTATTTTTGATTTGTAAGAGTATGGAATAAGTGGTAATACAGTTGATTTATGCGCTGAAAGTACTATTTTGTTTAATACATGGGATACACTTTTTAAGGTAAAATAACCGTCAATGTCCAACCAGGAGGTATAAAATGGAAGAAAAAATGTTCTGTTTCCAATGTCAGGAAGCTTGCCGGAATACCGGATGTACCCTTGCCGGGATGTGCGGCAAAAAAGCTGAAACTGCCAATTTGATGGATGAACTTATCCGGCAGTTGAAATTGATCGCTCTTACCCGGAGTGTTGACCGGGAACTTGGGAGTTTTATTGTAAAGTCTCTTTTTATGACCATTACCAATGCAAATTTTGATAATGCCGCGCTTCAAAAGCAACTGGATGAGGCAATAAAACTTACCGGAAACAGTCCGGTGCAGTTCCCCGCCGGTGTGCTTGCTTGCGAAAATGAGGATATCCGCTCCCTGCGGGAATTGCTTACTTACGGGTTGAAAGGTATCGCCGCCTACGCGGAACATGCCGCAGTGCTGGGTAAAGAAGATGATGAAATTTACTCTTTTTTCTTCAAAGCCCTGCAATCTGCCGCAACGGAAACGGATTCCGAAAAACTGCTTGCAGTTATTCTGGAAGCGGGCGAAATCGCCGTCAAGACAATGGCATTGTTGGATAGCGCCAATACAGAAACATTTGGAAATCCACAAGTAACAACGGTCAAAACCGGAGTCGGCAACCGTCCCGGAATTTTGATTTCCGGACACGATCTGCTTGACCTCAAGGAACTTCTGGAACAAAGCAAGGATGCCGATATCGATATTTATACCCACTGTGAAATGCTTCCCGCGCACTATTATCCGGAGCTGAAAAAATATCCGCATCTTTACGGCAATTACGGAAACGC
>JAZUPS010000270.1:0-27014 GCA_045605305.1 Victivallaceae bacterium | reverse complement strand
CGGATTTATCCGTTTGTAAAAAAGTTCATGCAATTTGAGAATATCGTTGATTTCCAAATCTTTATCAACTACCATTGAGTGAATATAATCGTATGCGTCGGCGTGTCCCAATGCTTCATATACATCGTGCAAAGGTTTGCCATGAACCGTAAGCCCATCTTCAATAATAACTTTGGTTTCGGACTCGGTCAGGCTGTTGCCCTCCAATGCGTTGCTCGACCAGGTCAATCCCACCCGGTAATAGTTACGCAACGAAGCCAATGTTTCCGGCGGAAAAGGGCGGAAGCGGTCAAGTTCGGCTTTCAAATTATCGCACAAAACAGTTTTACTCATAGAAAATACTCCATCATTACTCCATCACGAATTAATATACCCCATGATGGAGTATTTTTCAAATGCGATTTGACAAACTGGTGTATTAAGGACAGGTTATTTGAGAATTGAAGAGCTGAAATGGCAAGTATATGGTAATTCCATGAGACTTTGTGTCCGTACTTTGATGTGCCGGAAAAACGGCTTGCCCTCCAAAGCTTCAGCGGCGGAGGGCAAATGGCTGCGAATTGCAATAAGCATTCAATCGGAGGTAATAACAATGTTTTACACCTATATTTTACGAAGCATTGATCATCCGGAACAACGCTATATTGGCCATACTGCTGATTTGCGGGAACGTCTGAGCAAACACAACAAAGGCGATGTTCAGCATACCGCAAAATTCCGTCCGTGGAAAGTTGAAACATACATTGCCTTTGAAAACAAAGAAAAAGCCTACGCTTTTGAAGCCTACTTGAAAACCCATTGCGGCAGAGCCTTCGCCCAACGGCATTTTTGACAAAAACACGTCTTTTTGAATTTTTATTCTTGCATTTCATTATTCCGTATGATAAATTATAGTCAAACGGAGTGCGTGTTGCATTTCCGAAGACAAATAGAGGTAAAAACAAAGATAACGATCACTGAATAAAAAATTTGGCAAACTGATTGTAAACGTCCATCTCTGAACTGGTACTTCAAAATATAGACGTATTGCAATATACTTTTATAATCGGTGTGGCATACCTTATGGTATGGCACATTCCGGTCATATGTATATTGCAACGCTGTACCAGGCGTAGAGATGGGCATATTCTTCGGAATGTGCCTCTTTTTTGTTCAAGTTTCAACAAAAAAGGAATTCTATTATGGCAAAGTTGATTTCACTAACTCACAATTTGTTAAAAATTTCACCTGTAATTTTGCTGACAATTTTCGTTGCAGGCTGTGGCAATGAAAACGAGAGCCGTGGTGCAGCACGTTATGGGCTTTCCTACGTTACTGATTTGTGTGTCAATACATCATCCGCTGATAGAATATTATTAAATATTACTTCTGATAGAAAACTTTTTGCAAGACCAACAGCCAGAGGTATTGATAATTTCAGTTTATACCGTGATAAAGACAGTGCTTTTTGCAAAAGAAAAAGTTCATTTGAAATAGCAACCTATCTCTATGATTACAAATTATTGAATTACAGCGGAGATGGTTTATCCAGTAATTTTTTGCTTGCGATGCGATGGGATGCTGTATCTAATTTTCAATATAATTTGCTTTCATTGTGCCATATACCAAGAAAAATAATTATTTCTCCTCGCGTATCTTACTCTTTTTTTAATTGGATAGGTAACATAATAACCATTTTTATAGATGCCTGTCTGGCATTAGTAATGTTGTTTGTTGGACCTGTAATAGGTTTTGTTTGTCATCCTATTGAATCTTTAGCAAATTTAACTGTCGGATGTCTATATTTTTCAGAATATGGCATGGAACAATATTGGACTTATATAAAAAATGTTAATTTAATTGCAAGTATTTGGGACATCTTAAAAGGATGTTTTATGATGCTGTTTAACGCACTGTGTTTTTGGATTTTTTAATAAAGGTATAATTTCATAAAATGATAAAATTCATACTTGTTTTTATTTTTGTTTTATGCATTGGTGGTACGACCGGTGCATTTGGAAAAGATGAAGGATGCATGGGATGTTCAATAATTCTTGGAGCGATAAGTTTATTTATCATTTTATTATTGTGATATAAGTATAATTGCCTGCGGTGCGACTGTTTTCCGGGCGGCTTTTATTCTATCGGAATTAACAGACATTTCGTTTGAGGTGGAAACTGTTCTCTGCTTTGAATTTTATGCGTCAAGAGATGTTTTCCGAAGAAACGGCATAGTTCCGCAAACTTGCATTGGCAGCGACCTCTTTCTTAATGGCATTTTTATCGGACAGGTCAGACTTGTCCGACAAGTCGGACACCAAGCACGCCATAAGCCGCCGGAGCTGTGTCAAGTTTTCCGAGGAAACGGCATAGTTCAGCGCACTTGCATTGTAAGCAACCATTTTGAGCTTGCGAGAACTATTCCGAAGAATTAAAACACCCGGCAGGTTAATTTTCAGTGAGGGGCTTTGCCATGAAGGTGACTGTTACCTTTTCTCCGGCGCTGACCACCATCGCCTGAGTTGCCATGCCGCTGCTGAAAAAGGTTTGCACGCACTGTTTGCCATCGGCAACATTATCTCCGGTAATGATTTTTCCTTTGGTTCCAAGATTCCAGCTGGTCAATTTGCCGTTTTTAACCGTTTCAAAGCTGCCGTTGAGCAGAGTGCCGCCTGCCGCCTGTACGTTATCCACCAGAACCGGTATGATGGTATTGATGTTCCGGGATCCGGGAGTGTGGAACCTGAGTATCACTCTCCCGTCTTTTTCCGGCACAAAAGAGAACTCAAATTTTTTCCATTCTTTGCCGATCGTTCCGGAAATCAACACCGCTTTGCTGATCTTTTCCGTCGCTTTTGCCGGAGTGGTTCCCACGGATAATCCCGTTGCTTTGACCTCTTTCAAAGTTACCTGAACCCCGTGAACATCCACCCGGACTCTGCCGAACACCACCAGCGGCAGAAGCGCTGATGCGATCAAAAACATCATTTTTTTCATGTTGAACTCCATTTTTAATTTCCCCTCAAATAAGCATGTATTCCGTACATGCGGGCATAGTTATCCCCCCGTGACGAGTGCAGAACCACCCGGATATGTGCCGTCGTGACCGCTTCAGGCAGATCAAAGCGGCGGAACCGGGCAAAGTTGTCGCTTTCATGCAGAAGTGCGACCCATTTACCCTCTTTTTCATACTCCACGGTAAACTCTTTCACGCACTCAGGCGGAGTCGAATTGTAACGGTACTCATCCAAATTGGTATCAAAAACCAGATCCAGACGGTCAAACGTCACCTCTTTATCCCAATTCAGAGTCAGCTGCTGGGGGAAACCTTCCCCGGAAATCCAGATATTGGAACTTTCTGCACAGGGACGGTGATAATGATTATGCAGATTTTCCGCTCCGAAAACTTTCTGTTCGGGAATGATGTTGAGTACCATATTATTAAAGTTATGGTAACAGCCGTCTGCTTTGCGGAAAAATCCCGGCAGATGCTCTCTGGATACGGCAAACGTCACCTCTTCCGCCGGGTCGAGGATGAATACATAACTGCCGGCATCAAGCTCCATTGCAAAATCAAAGCGGAGAAGTTGATTTTCTCCCGGAGCAAGCAGCGCTTCAGCTGCCGCCAGATCTTCACCGAAAGGAGTTTTGCGCAGACGCATGGTCAATTTGACCGCACTCTTTTGAAAATTGCTCATCAACAGCTCTATTGCCTCCAATCTGCCGCCGCCGAAAAGGATATGCTGACCTTTGCGGCGGTCATCCGGGGGAACGTCACAGGGGTCAAGGGTATTTTTCTCCTCCCAGCAGAGCATCTCACTGCCGGATGCTTCAAACATCTTCAACCCCAGTTCTGAAGAGACTTCAAAAGCGGCATCGCGCACCAGATCACCGGGAATTTCCACCGGATAACCGGGCATGACATGGTCGTTTTTGTGCAGCAGTATCCGCAATTCATCCAGATGTTCCTGAAAAATATCCCGGGGCGTGCAGGCGTATTTCTGCATCAATGATACGGCACTGCCCACTGCCTGACCGCAGAGGGCGCAGGTCGCCATCAGCCGGGTGGTTCCCAATGCCACATGGGTCACGCTGATATTTCTGCCCGCCATGAGCAAATTGCTGATGTTCCGCGAATAGAGTGAGCGGAAAGGGATTCCGTAAAGCGGCGGGAAGAAAAACGGCGGCGTACTCCCCGGATGTCCCGGAGCAAATACCCCCTGAGGCGGATGGATATCTATGGGCCAGCCGCCGTAGGCTACTGCATCCGGGAAGTGCCGGTTTTCCATCACATCATTTTGCGACAGCATAAAGTCACCGGCAAAGCGCCGGGACTCCCGTTTCCCGGTCACGGGGGAGATCCAGTCGATCACATAATTTTCCGCGCCGTGGTCACCGCCGTTTTTGACATGATCCCAAACGCCGTAGAGAATATTTCGCAGCCGTTCATAGATCAGCTCATTATCCTTGATTGTATCCAGTTCGCCGCCGTATTCCAGCCACCAGTAACCTTTTTTCGGGTTGCTGTGACCGCGGAAAGGCAGATCATCATCGGAGTCGAAGTGATATATTCCCGGCGGAGCTTTGAAGGGGACGGGGAATCCGGCATCCACCGCGCGGAACATGATGGAACTGCCCATGGTCTTTTCATCCGGAGTATCCGGAGCAAGGGACTCACCGAACTCCTCTTTTCCCTCTCTGCCCATGCGGAATTCCGCTCCGGAAGCGGCAAAAAATCCGTCACCGCTGGCATCGATGAAAAAGTCGGCTTCAATGGTGTAATTCACCTCGCTGTTGAGCATCCGGGCGGAAACGGAACGGATTTTATTACCCTCCATTTCCACTGACAAAGCCTCGGTATTCATCAGCAGCGTTATATTCTGCTCCTTTTCCACTGCTTCGCGCAGAACCTGACTCCAGCAGGAGGAATAACCATTTTCAAAGTGCCAGCCGTTGGAGTTTTTCAACTCCTCGATAATGCCGCACTCCCGGGCGTTGCGGTGGGTGTAGTTGTAAGCACCATTGACACAGCGGCCGTCTCCGTCACCATACTCCACACTGGAAACGCCCCCCAGAACCGGACGATTCTGGATAAGGACGGTTTTGACTCCCTCTCTTGCCGCCGCCAGCGCGGCAACCACTCCGGAAACACCGCCGCCGACCACCAGCAAGCCGGTGTGGAGTGTTTCGTTGAAAGGGATGAACTCTTTTTCTGTTTTATACATAACAGCATACTCCTCAATCAAATGGGATACGGAAAGCCTGCCGCACTTCCAAGCCGCCGGCAACGACTGCTTCTGTACCCCGCGGAGCATTGCGCGGCCCGCAGAGCATCACCGGCACGGTGTCATAAAATTTGGCTCCGGCATCGGTTTCCGCCCGCACCTTGAGCAGATATTCGCCGCCCCGGAACTCATCGGGATCGAAATCCGCTTTCCACTCTTCCCAAATGCCGTTCCAAACTCTGGTCATGGGGCGCCAATCATCTTCATTCAGACTCCAGGAGACCTTTTCCACCTTCAGAAGCTGGGAAAAGGTTTGCGCCTGCAATTCAGTTTTGTCGAAAACGTACATTTTCCGGTAGACCGGACGGGCGCCGCCGGTCCAAACGCCGCCGATGGAGGTCAGATTGATCTGCGCTCTTTCGTAGTGCATAATGGGCCAGTACATGTTGTTCGCTTCGCGGAAGTGGTAGAGTTCCCACTTCCAGCAGTAACGCTGTTTTTTCTCCTCACTGCCCGGCAAATTCCAATAGGAACCCTGCCGCCAGAAGGAGCGGAGCGTTTCCCCGTCCCAGTCGTAGATCCGGTAACCCGGTTTGACCGGGAAGTTATCCTGACCATTCCAGATGAATCCGGCAAGGGAGGCGGAGTTGATATTCAGCACGCCGTTGATATACCACTGGTCATTGACATGGTAATCACCGCTGATAAGTGCTTTCACCCCGTAACGGGCAAAAAGTCTGGTGACTTTGTCAGTATCTTCATTTCTCCAGCGGGTGAAGTGGGAGGTGTAGCTGTTGCGTTTATCCATGGGGTTGTGGATGGCGGCAACTACATTCAGATCCCGTTCAGCGGCATCGGCAAGTTCGTTTTCCAGCCACGCGTAATCTTCATCGGTAAGGAGACTTGACCAGTTTTCACCGACCCGTTTGATGTCGTTCCACAGCAAAAACTTGAAGTTGCCGACCACGACACTTTTCTGCAAGGGTCCGATAATATCCAGCCATGCGGAACAATCCTCTTCCCCCCAGAGGTCATGGTTGGCGGCCAGCGCATGAAAGGGGATGGATGAGGTTTCCATAATGCTTTTGAATTCGGCAAGCT
Source organism: Victivallaceae bacterium (assembly GCA_045605305.1). Taxonomy (GTDB): domain Bacteria; phylum Verrucomicrobiota; class Lentisphaeria; order Victivallales; family Victivallaceae; genus UBA1784. The sequence goes on along the minus strand of JAZUPS010000270.1, from coordinate 20,709 downwards.
CCTCCCGGGTCCCGTCGCAGACGGAGTCCCCGGAACAGATGATGACCTGCGGTTTCGGGTCGAAGGTTTCCAATTCGCTCAATGCCCACTTCAAATTGGCAGCGGTCATTGCCGGATTTACCGAAGTACCGATATGGATGTCGGTGAATTGGACAAAACAGAAATTCTCTTTTCTGCTCATAATAATAATTTTCCTTTTATTTTCACCATGGTGTTATCGTGAGATTTCTGATCTTTCCGGTGAAAAATTCTCCCCGGTCAGAGGCGCCGACAGAGGTGGCACGGGGATAGCGGTGATAACCGCCGGATTGCACCATCTCTCCCGGAACACCGTCAACTTCTATCCATGCAGCCTGCTGGTTGGAGTAAACCGTTATCCGGTTCCAGCTTTTGGGCTTCAACGGCACGCCGCGGGTGTTGACAAAGCTCTCTTTCGGATTGGTTTCCGCGTACTGGTTGCGGTAGATGTATATGTACGGCACACCACGGTTGAGCAGCAGGGTGAAACCCTGACGGGTATCGGTGATCAGAGTTTGCAGACCGGGCTTTATCTCATCGATGTAAACCTCCACTTCCACCTTGAATCCGGCGTATGGGGGAATCATTCCCATAGGCAAGGAAAGGTATTGATTTCCCTTGAAAACCAGTACATCTTTGCCATCTTCTTTCACCTGAATGGGGGCTGTTTCCGCCATGGGCGGATTTTTTATCAGCACCCCGCGGAGATTGTTGCCGTAGGCGCGTTCACCGGAACCGAAACCGGTGACAAGGGGGACGTAACCGCCCAGAATACCGTGGTAGCGTTTTCCGGCAGAGGAGGTGATGACCGAACCGCGTGCTGCGGAAAAGTTCCATGAAACAGGTTTCAGGAGTTCCGCATCCGCTTCCACCGTTTTCCGGCGGTTGTCAGCCAGAGAAAAGAGGTGGAACTTCGCCGTTTTGCCCGAAGGTTTCCAGTTGGTGACTTTCCCGGTGCGGTAAATGCGGTATTTGGCATCGGTGAGCTGCAGCACAAATGCCGCTTCCGGCAGGTCAGGGCGCAGATAAGTGCGGAATTTGACCTCTTTTTTCATCACCGGCGGAGGCATGACCGCCTGAAGATTATTCAGGGAAATGACCAGATTGGCACTGTATTTGCCGGAAATACCGATGGAGCCGAGTTTTGCCGCGTCAGCAAGTTTTATCCGCCGTTTTTCTGCCAGACCGGGCTGATCGATCTCGATTTCCGCAGTTGCCAGAGCGGAACGGGGGATGGAGATATAGCGGTGGAGAAAGTTCTCATTCTGTATCCGTTTGGGGAATATCCATTTGGTGTCGCTTCCGGTATAAGCGCCCCGGGGAGAGACCTGAAGATCCTGCGGCATATTGTGCAGAGTTATGGAACCGCTGAGCATAAGCTCACTTTTGGGAGCCGCCTGCAGAGAGATGCGGAATCCGACTCTGTCGGCACTCTCCCGGTAATACTCCGGCATATCCGGGGAGTAACTGTAAGCCACGGTGTTATCCCCCATCAGGATCTCAATGCTCCGCAAGGGCGTATCGGAAAGGATTTCCACATTGGCAGGGATCAAGCCGTTTTCATCGGCTTTGCCGAGTTTCAGTGATGCGGTGATATTCTGCGGCATATCCCGCAGGACATGTTTTACATAGAGGTAATCCCAATGCCACCAGGTACGCAGTTCTATCGGCATGAAACCTTTGTCATAAGTTTTGCCGTCAACACTCAAAACCGGGTTGAGGAAACGGTATTTGAGCAATTTTTCGGAAGGAACGGTGAAAAGCAGGGTGTCAAAACCCTTATCCGGCATGGTTTTGGCGGGGAATTTGCAGATGGTTTTGCCCTGATTATCCCGCAGTTCCAATGCGACGGATATTTTGCCTTTGCCGGTGCCGTCGGGAATATTTGCCGCCTCGATCTCGATCAACTGTCCGGCGGCGACCACCCGGGGATAACTCAGTATCAGATTGGGAATGGCAGGATCGTCCCCTTCAAGCATGGTGAATTTACCGCCTTTATTTGCCAGTTCCTCATAGGCGCGGATCAGGCGCAAGGTGGAAAATCCGGTATTCATCATCGGGCGGAAACAGGTATTTTCATTCTCCTCATCCCACTCCACACAGTTGATGAAGTCCGCTTTGGCAAGGATGCCAGCTTCGATCGTACCCCGCAGCATATCGGTGCAAAAGGCATCGGCACCGAAGGATTGATGGTGACAATTCATGTGCCCGACCTTCACGCCCCAGGCGAGATATTTATTGCGGAACTCCGGTTCACTCATGACGCTGTGGATGACCGGTATCGCCACTTCCCGGTCGAACTCCCACTGATAACGGCGGTTGTAAAAAGGCGGAGTATTGTAGTAAAAACCATCGACATTGCGCAGATAAAGGCGCAGACGTTCCTGCATTTTTTTGATGTCTGCCACGCTCCATTTGCCATCTTTGCCGGTGGGTTTGATGAAGTGGTTGAGAACCAGCCACGGCATGATGATAAATTTATCCCCGTGGCGCTTTTTCAGCTCTTCCCGGAACTTCGCCCAGACCGGCAGCTCCTTTTCCGAAGAGCCGGGATAACTGGTGATAACCACTTTGCCGTTGATGCGGAAAGAGTGTTTATTTGCCAGCGCTTCAGCGGCGGCGGCACAGCGCATTTCCAGTTGTTGTGAATTGAAAGTGGAAAATTGGAAAAAGAGTTCCGGCAGCAGCATGATATTTCCGGTTCCAGGAGTTCCGGCATGGTTGTAAATATCCCGTCTGCCGGTGGTTTCCGGAAAGAAGGCAAATCCGGCAAGGTGGAACTTTTTCAAAAGGTTGGATTCAACTTTGTAACTTTCACGGTTGATAAAACCTTTGGCGGAAAAGTTGCCGGAGTTATCGACGGTGAAGCTGCCGGATTTGGCGTAGTTGGAATCCTGCATCAGCGGGCGGTCGCTCCAGCGCAGAAGGTAGTTGTCTCTTTCCAGACCGTATTTGAGCTGGGCGCGGGAGAAGAAGAGCAGTTCGGGAGTGCGGCGCTGATAGTTGGCGGAACTTTTTTTCAGCTCCGCCAGATATTTTTTCGCCTCTGAATCCGGCATCGGGTCGGCAAATGCCGGAAATGCCGCAGAGAGCAGAAGAAAGAGGAAAAGGCGCTTCATTTTCAGATCAGATCCTTGTAACCATTGAAGATCACACCGCTGCCGCGTTTATCGGCGGGATCGATGTACTTGAATGGTTCAGCTTCTTCAGATTTTTCCGAGCCGACATGACCGTCGCCGAAAAGGATATTGGCAAAGCCGTTGTGTCTGCCGTCGGGGTTGCCGTAACTGGCGGAAGTTTGTTTGACCGCATCGATACGGTAGTAACCGGTCTTTTCACCGTTGACCATCTGGCAGGTATCCACCACGAAAAGCTGTTTGGCAGCCTGTGGCAGATCGGAGTATTTGGCGTTGCAGTCAGACCAGTTGCGTTTGGTATCCGTTCCGCGGACATATCTGCCGCTGCCGGCATATTTGTAATTCATTCCGTAACCGCTGTAGGTGATGCCCTGAATGACTCCGGTGTCAGTAATGACGGAAACGTGGGATTGACTTTTGTTGGCAGTACCGATATCCGACAGCGAAGGACACATAAATGAACCGGTCTCAACCAGCTTGGTACTTGCCATGTAACCGATCCAGGTGCAGTTGGTTTCCTGAATGAAGTTGTAGGTGTAGCGGAGGACAAAGTCATCATTATCCGAAGCATACATCTGAAATGCCAGTCCCTGCTGTTTCATATTGTTGATACAGCTGGCACTTCTGCCGCGCTCACGGGCGCTGTTCAATGCCGGAAGCAATATCGCCGCTAAAATAGCGATGATGGCAATGACTACCAGCAGTTCGATCAACGTGAATCTGCGGTAACTTTTCGGAGAGATGGAAGTTGCTTTTTTCATGGTTTTTTCCTTTTTAAGTTAAGGGTTGGTTGTTATATCAAGGCCACAGGATCTTTTCTTAAAATGATTTTCGGAGCGATCAGTATCCGGTTTTCTTCGCTTTTGCCGCTCTCCTCGACCAGAGCTTCTGCCAGAGTTTCCAGATCATGAGCGGCAGTGGAGACCGGATAACCGCAGTAACGGACTCCGGCAAAGTCGTTGAATCCGGCAAGGAGAATATCTTTCCCGGGAGTGATGCCATGCTCAAGGAGGTAATTTACTCCGCCGAGAGCAAATTGATCGGCAAGGTAATAGATGCCCCGGGTCTCCGGGTAAAGGGTCAGCAATTCAGCGGTTTTGCAGTAACCGGTTTTCACCATATCGTCAACGGTGTCAAGAGAGTAGATGTCCCCGAGGTGAAAGAGGTATTTCCGGCGGAACTCTTCCGGGGAAAGTTCGGGGAAGCAGGAGTGCAGAGCCGTTTCCCGTCTGCCGCCGGATTCCGGGAGCATCATCCGGAAATTTTCCACTCCGCATTTATGGAAAAACTTCACCGTGGCGCGTACCGCCGGGGCGAAATCCTGCATCACACAGTGAAATTGGGAATCCCCGTAATCAACATAGGTGCGGTGATTCCGTTTCAAAAGAGAGATCAACTCCCGGTGGCGCTTCATATCTTCGGACTCCTTGCCGCCGAAGATCGCCCCCATAATGACAAAACGCTCCACTCCCCGGTCGATCATATCCTGAACCCGGGGCAGAACGTCGCTGTTTTTCGGGAAGTTCACCACATAACAGGAGTAGCCGATCTTTTCAAAGAGACTGAGCATCAGCATGATCAGGCTGTTGACCTCCATCGTCAGGTTGTTTCTTTTCAAAATCGCCACGGTACGGGTGCTTTCACCGCACTTGATCTTGTCGGCGAACTTCTGTTTGTAACCGAGTTCCCGGGCGATATTGATCACCTCATTTTTTCTGGCGGCACTGCAGAAGTTGCACTCCCGCCGGTTGATGATCTGGGAAACGGCGGAAACTGAAAGCCCCGCTGCATTAGCGATTTGTCGAAGGGTTACTGCCATAGTCTGATTTTATAAAAACTTTATATAAAACTTTTATATTATGAAATAATGTATCACCCGATAATTTAAAAATCAAGGGGGCAAAAGATAAAAAATCCAAAAAAAACGCCGGATGGCGGAAAATTGACCTATGTCGCATTGGGAAAATTATTTATTTCTGCTTGACATTAAATTTTTCCGGCTGTAAATTATTCACAGTTTATAAAATATGATCCGGAAAAATCTTATTTGATGCCGTCAGGCAGAAAGGAAAAACAGATGAAAAAATTGTTTACATCAGAGAGCATTTTTATTCCTTCTGTGTGCAGAAGGAAGCAGTACTGCTTCACGCTGATTGAATTGCTGGTAATTACTTCTCATCTCTGCTGTAACCGTATGCGGGATGTATTGAAAAAAAATAAGGCAGAGAGAGGTTCTTTTTCACCTGCCCACGGGCAGGTGAAGCTGTACAGCTTCACCTTAATTGAACTTCTCGTGGTCATCGCCATTATTGCAATTCTGGCTTCGATTCTGCTTCCGGCGCTGAACTCCGCGCGGGAACGGGGCAGAAGCGCCGCCTGCATCAGCAATTTGAAGCAGATCGGCAATGCCGCCGCCATGTATCAGGGAGAATGGGATGATTATTTCCCCTTCCTCTCCTCCTCTGCTCCGGCGCTCAATACTCAGCTGCATTTGCATTACAAGCCTTACATCGGTGACAACACCATCTGGCACTGCCCGAGTAAACCGGCTTCAAATACCGCCAATTTTCAGATCGGTTATGCTCCCAGCATGGCGACCAGCGGCTGGGATGAGTGGTTCAACAATGCCCGCGGCAGTAAAAAATCCCCGGTAAAAGTCACCAAAGTCAAAAATGCCTCAACGGTGATCCATGTGGCAGACGGCCCCTATTACGGTGATTGTCTGCTCCATTATGATCCGGAAATCGACAGCAAAGCGCTGAGTACCTACAATGGTGACACGCAGGTGCATATTTTCTACCGTTTCACCCCCTTCGGCAGTTATCCCCGTCCGGCGCACCGTCACAGCGGCAAGTTGAACTTCGTCGCCATCGGCGGCAACGTCTCAACCATTGACCCGGAAACGGTCATCAACCACCGCACCGGAACTTTCCCGACCTACTGGTACAGCGGCTGGTGGGAATGATCCGGAAAAAGGATGAGTTTTGAAATCACCTCAACAGGAGAAAAATATGAAAAAATTGATCATTTCAGCAGTTGCCGTATTAACGGCATTGGGTTGTATTGCAGCGGATACGGCAGTTTTTGAAGCGGAAAACTTCAAGGGCAACGGCGTTGTCCTTCAGGCGGAAGATGCCTCCGGCGGGCAGTATGTTTCCGGCAAACAGTGGTATGAATTCATCAAAAATGTTCCCATTCCCGAAAAGAGCCAATACTGTTTCATCCGGGTGAAAAGTTCCGCTCCGGCGAACTGGTTTCTTGCCTACAACCCCAAGAAACCTTTCGGCTGGTTCAAAACCGATGGCAAAAATCAGTGGCAGTGGGTCTGTCTGGGCAAATTCACCCGGAGTGATAATAATAACGCTCTTATGCCGACGGTTTTTCTCCACCGAAGCAGTAATCCGGCGCTTTCCGGCATGGTGGATCTGATACTCTTTGCCCCCGGGAATAAAGTTTCCGATGCCGAAAAGGTCTTTGCCGCTTATCAGAATGAAAAAAGTTCTGACGGCGCATTTTATCTGGAATCAGAATCCTACGTCGGCAACGGCTTTGTGGTCAATGCTCCCGGAGCTTCCGGCGGCAAAATCGTCACCGGAAAAACCTGGTATGTGATGATGAAAGAGCTGCCGATACCCGAATCTGCCAACGGCATGTACTGTCTGGTTCGCGCCAAAAGCTCCCTCAAAGCTCAATGGTTCCTCGCCTATGACACCAAAAAACCTTTCGGCTGGTTCCAAACTCCAGGCGAAGAAAAATGGGTGTGGGTCAATCTGGGCAGATTCCGCAAAACTGCGGAAAACAGAGGGATCATGCCGCAGGTATTTCTCCAGCGCCCCATCGGTTCTTCCGCAAAAACAGTTGACGGCGCAGTTGATGCGGTGATATTCAGCGAAACTCCGGATATTAAGGCGGCAGAGAAGATGTTTCAGGAAAAATTGCATAAAGCTCCGGAAAAAATCGATGCCGCCAGTGCGGAAAAACTCTCAAAACTCCTCAATATCCAGCGGGTATACTGCGTCTGGCAGGTCGATAAAGCCCCGAAAATTGATGGAGAGATCAACGATGAGGCTTATCGGAACATTCCGGAAGCCTCAGATTTTATCCTGATGGGCGGCAAAGGAGTTGCCGGAGAGAAAACCGCCGTCAAAGCGGTCTGGCACAAAGATACTCTTTACATCGCTGCCAAACTTTACGAATCCAGAATGCCGCTTTTGCGCAAACTGCGCACCAGAGACAACGATTCGGTGTGGACCGATGACTGTTTTGAAATCTATTTCGATCCCGGTCACACCCGGCAGAAGGCGTTTCAGCTGGTGGTAAATCCCAATGGCGCCAAACAGGACAGTTCATTGAAACGGCGCATCGATGAAGCGGGATTTTCTGACTTGAAGCTCACTTGGCAGGTGAAAACTTCGCTGAAAAGAGATCACTGGTGCGTGGAAGCGGCGATCCCGCTGAAACTGCTTACCTTTGATGAGGTGAAAGAGGGCACGGTCTGGGGAGTCAACTTCTGCCGTTCCGAAATCCCGTCAGGCGAAAAAAGTTACTGGAACAATACCGGGGAGTACTTTTTCAAACCGGAGCGTTACGCTCTGCTCCACTTCGGCAAAACCCCCGGCAATTTGCAGAATGTCGCTCTTGACAGCGATTCCGGCGTATTGAAACTGGAATTTGCTCCGGAAAAGAGAGAAAAGATCACCCTTTCCGGAATGATCGGCAAAACTCCGGTTTCCGCTCCCGTTCCGGCAGTTCTTGAAGCCGGGAAAGTTCAGATGATGAAACTTCCCGCTCAAAGTGCGGCAAGAAAGTACACGGTCGATGTCACCTTGAGCGGCAAAGATAAAAGCACATCCTTTGCCGTGGATGTCCGCAACTACCGGGATGGACTTCTTTCCGTGATCTGGCCCAGCGAAGAGCGGAACAACCGTCTGCCCATTCTCTACGGCACGGCACAGCACTCCTTCTGGCTTTTCGGCAACCACACGAAAAATACCGTCGAATCTCTTCAGGCGGTGATCGAATTGCCCGACGGTTTGATCATCCACGACCCGGCAAGCGACATCCAATACAGCAGATACCGCAACGGCAAAATAATCAGCCGGGAAAAAATCACCCGCAATCAGCAGCCTTACACCCGTTACACCATTGCCATTGAGGGCAAACTCGGGCCGAATGAGATCAGCAAAGTGCAGTTTTTCAATGGTCTGCCTGTTTATATAGAGTGTACAGACCCGGCTTTGAGCGGCAAAAAAATGCCGATCTACACTTATATTCAAGCCGGGAAACTGGTGGAAGAGGAGACGGAAACCACCGTGGAAGTTCTGCCGCCGGTCGCCGTCAAAGCTCCGGAAAAGCTGATTATCCACAACTGGCTGTGGACTTGGCACCCGGCAAAAAACACTCTGGATGCCACCTTGCGTACCATGCAGAAAGCCGGATTCAACTCTCTGGAAGTTGATGATGCCCAATTCTATCCCGGCAGACGGGAGGCATTTGCCAAATACGGTTTCCCGCTGATCAACAATATGTGGTGGGAGTTCCACGGTTCTGTTCCGGGAGCGGAGGCAGTCAAATTCGATGGAACCAAAGACAAAGGTCATCTCTGCCCGGTCAAAATGGTGGCAGATAATGGCAAACTTCTGCTTGCCAACCGGGAAAAACTGCTTCGGGATGTCGCCGGAGGAACCCGCGGCATCATCTGGGATCTGGAAGGTCCATACTGCTGGAATATCTGTTTCTGCGCTGAATGTATCGCCTCTTTCCGCAAATTTGCCGGGATCGGCAGCAGTGTAAAACTCACGCCCGCGCTCATCCGGGAGAATTACAACGGTCAGTGGATAAAATTCTGCTGCCGCCAAAGCACCGATATTTGCAAAATACTCCGGGACAATATCAAAAAAATCAACCCGGAAGCCAGCTTCGGTTTCTACTCCGGTCTGCCCTCCTTTGACACTATGGAAAGTTACCGTGCCGACTGGGAGGATGCCGCCGGAGTCATTGATCTGGCTCTGCTGAGTTACTACACCAACAGTTTTGCCTCACTCAGCGATACATTCGGGGCGAAAATGAAAGAACACATCGCCCATTTGCGTTCACTGGCACGCAAAAAAGGCAATAATGATATGGCGGTATGGGCGACACTTACCCCCGGTTACGGGCGCAACCGCGCCATGAAACCTGCCCCGGAACTGGTCAAACTGAAGGTCTTGCGCTCATTTGCTTCCGGCATGGATGGGGTCACTTTCTGGTGGTGGGGACCATTTGACGGCGATTACTACGCTCAACTGGCGGCAGCATCGGCGATCGTCGGCAGATATGAGAAGTTCTTCCTGAAAAAAGAGTCTCCCATCTCCCTGAAGATCGGGGCGGCAAAGGCGGATCACTCCATTTTCACCTCCGCAGTTGACGGTGAGGAGTTTCTTCTGATCATGAACCACGGTTCAAAAAGTTTGAAACTCTCTGTTGACAATCCGTCAGAGAGAGTGTGGAAAAATGAGTTTACCGGGAAAAGTTTTACCGGTTCAGCCTTTGCCGTCGAAACCGCTCCTTACGGAGCAACGGTGCTTTATTCCGGGAAACGGTAATGGGAAAAACGGATATTCTCGCCGGTCTGGATTATCACTGTCCGCCGGGAAATGAGCCGAAATACCGGAGACTTGGCAGGGTATTGCTCGCAAGTCTCCGTGCCAACAATGTTCCGGCTGGCAGCAAACTGCCCAATGACAAGGAGTTGGCACGGAGATTCAATACCGCCGTAATGACCATGGCTCACGCCTTGAACGACCTTGCCGCCAAAGGTATTCTGGAGCGGCGGGTGGGCGCGGGGACTTTTGTCCGGGTGCTGAATCCGGAAAATACCGCCACGGTGAGAAAGATCGGCATCCTCTGTCACGGCACGATCACGATGGAAGGAGGCTTTATCACTGCCCTGATGCACGAACTTTTCCGGCAGGCTTCACAGTACAGTTTTGATCTTATCCAGCTGAAACGTTATCCGGATGAGTATCTGGAAACGGTGAAAAGTTTTGATCTTCACGGGGTGATCGTATTGAGCGCCGAACCGGAATTTCTGCCGCAAATGGCAAAATTGGTCAATGACGGGATGAATCTGGTTCAACTGGGCATGTGGTACAAGGAGTTTGCCGGATTCTCTTTCGGTACCGACCATTGGCAGACCACCCGGCAGGCGATTGAATCGCTTGCCCGTCTGGGACACCGGAAAATCGGCATTTTCAGCGGGATGCAATACGCTTTTTACAATCACAGCTCCAACATCATCCGGGTGGAGTGTTATCAGCAGACCATGAACTCTCTCGGTCTGCCTGTCGATCCGGCGTGGATGATCGCGGAAAATGATTTTGATGATGAAAAATTATCCCGTTTCCGGAAACTTATTGAGCAGGGCAAAATGCCGACCGCATTTCTGATCTCATGGATGCCGCTGGCAGTAAAAATCTACCCCCTTATGGACAAGTTGAAACTGCGCATTCCCGAAGATGTCTCTCTTCTGGCGCTGGATGACTCCTTTCTCTCTGAACAGCTCTCCCCCGGGTTGACTACTTTAAGTCAGAATATCCCTGAACTGGTCAGCCGGGTTTTCCAGCGCCTGAACCGTCCGGAAAAGAGCTGCAAAGTTACTGAACCGGTTCCGCCGCTGCTCATCGAAAGGGCAAGCTGCAGCAAAATCAACTGATTCCCCGCCTCCTCCTGCCCGGAAAAAAAGCACTTCCCTTTACGAGACGGAAGTGCCGTTTTTTTACATATCCTGTACAGGATTGGACATATTATCCGCCCCGCTTGAGCCGCCGCCGTTTTTTTGCTCATAAAACCGCTTTTTATTGCTGAAACTGCCTTGAAAAAAACAGTTCCGCAGGATATTGTATATCGTGGATGACAGAAAATTATTATCATTAAAATAACAGCAATGGAGCAGAAAAATGCATATTGACTTCAGAATCGATTGGGGTTATCAATACCTTTATTCCCGGCGGCATTACCACCCGTTTTATCATTGGGATGGTTCACTTGAGTGTGAAAATGGCAAAATCACGGCTGCTTATAAACTGGATTACCCGGTCATCTGGTACGGCCCGGGACAGTGCGCCGTGGAAACCAGACTTGATGCCCCCTGCTGGCAAAGCACCACCCGCCGGGGATTATCCGGGGTCAGGATCGAAGCGGAGGTGGAGGAGGATGCGGTATTCCATCTGAAAACCCTTTCCGGCAACTTCTCCTTTTCCGCCAAAGAGATCCTTTCCGACGGCAGAATAGAGTTCCCTGTCGGGCCGAAATATCTGGGCTGTCATGTGATCGTCACTCGTACCGGTTATTACTGGTTCCGCAATCCCCTTCAACCGGGGCAGCAGGTGCTGGAGGCAGACGACCTTGCCACCGGAGTTCCGGTTCGGGATTGGGCGCGTATGCGCACGGCGTGGATCGCTCCTCACGGGAAATTGAGTTTTGAATTTGAAGTTCCCCCAAGCGCTTCGGAATTCTGTGAAGAACTTCTCCATGTCGTCTGCATGGTTGCTCCGGAATACACTCCCGGCAAGGAAAAACCGGTTTTCGGTTACTTCCCCATCCGTCTTTGGTGTGATGGAAACGTGGTGGCGGAAAATACCAGATTTTACCGTCAGCATGACGGGGTGATGCAGATGCTGGAAGATCTCTGGCTCAGATTCCATGTCGCTCCCGGCAAACATGTTTTTGAACTGGAAAACGGCAATGATAAGAACTTCTTTCTGGTCAACCGGCTTATTCTGCAGCAGAGCTGTTACTCCCACTTGCAGTTTTCTCTGCCCGCATGGGCGTTGACCGGGGAGGAGCAGATCGGCAGGATCTTTGCCGTCCGCAATGACCATGTTACAGTAAAATTTCCGGATGGTTCAGTGGAAATGGATTTGGTTCCCGGGTGGAACGAGTTCCGTTTCACGTTGAAAAATGCGGCGCTGGATGTGCCTTTCACCGCCGGGGAGAGCAGCGGGGTGATCCCGCAGGTTTTCGCCCTTGCCAACGAAGTTCCGGAAGTGACCGTCGGCTTTGACATGACCACTGTCCCCCACGACCACAGCGGCACGATGGATTGGATTTTGGACTACACCTGGCGCACCCAGCTGGGAAATCTGGTGGTTTTCCGCTCCTTCCTCTACGCCGAAGGTTTTGCACAGCATCTGGTGGATGATCAGCTTCTGGAAAGATGGGGGAACTTCTGCCGCACCCACAAAATCTGGGTGGAGGCGGCAACCGACTTTGACAAACGGCAGGTTTCCGGACTTATGGGCAACGGTGCGGATAACGATGAGAGCTGTCCCAGCGGATTGATCGCCGCATCCGGGGAACGTCTGCACAGTGTCGGCAGACATGAATGGCCCGGAGCGGTCTACGCTTTTGACCCCAAGCCGGAGTGGGAGTCCACCGATATGAAAATGGCAATGGAAAACTGCATCAAACGGCTCAAAATCGAAGTTGACCGGGCGCATAAGGCGGCTCCCCGGGCGGCATTCGGTGATGCTTCCGGCGGACACCGTTACTGCTACATGGCAGGAGCGGACTTCATCCGGTCGGAAACGATGGTTCCCCACACTCAGCATCTCCTGAGTCAGGCGCGTCCGGCGGCAGAGGTTTTCCGGGATGGGGAGTGGGGAGTCCACATCGCTATCCAGCACCCCTATCAGCCCTATTTTGAAACTCATTTGGGACAATACTATCTCTCCCTTTTCCAGCCGTGGATGATGGGCGCGAATATGATCTATGAGGAAGATTCTCTTTTCAATCTTTTCAAAGAGGAAAGACAAGCCTGGGATGATCTGCTGACCAAAGGCAAACGGGATATGACCAGAGAGTTCTTCAAATTTGTCAAAACCCATCCCCGGAAGGGAAAAGTTATCCGCAAGATCGCTTTTGTCGAGGGACGTTATGCGGCGCCTTTCAATGGTTTTATCTGTGACGCGGAGCAGACTCCGGAGTACTCCGTCTGGGGACTTTTCGGCAATAACGCCCCGGAATGGGGACACAATCAGGTGGAAAAATGCCGTCAGGTGCTGGATGTATTGATGCCGGGGGCAAGCACTCAGCCTTTGCGGCAGGACTTTACCAAACGCAGATTTTTCTTCTCCGGGACGCCCTACGGCGACTTTGATGAAGTTCCCACTGAAGCGGCGGCAGATTACCTCAAACAGTACTCACTTCTGCTCCATCTGGGGTGGAACACCATGATCGACGAGGATTATCACAAACTGCGCGAATATGTCCGCGAAGGCGGCACGCTGCTGATCGGTCTGACCCAGTTCAGCACCCATGTAAAGCGGGATTTCCTCCGGGATATGAAAGATCTTGCCCTTTACAATGACGGGGATCTCAGCGAATTTTGCGGAGTGAAAGTCAAAGGTGCCGGAGAAGTTTTCAGCGGAGACTGGAATTGCTGTGACCGGGAGAGTTATCCGGAAATTTCCCTCTCTGCCATCCCCAGCCGCTTTGCCGGGGAAGACGGTGAGTGCCGTCTGGCTGATATTGAACTTGCCGGAGCGGAACCATTCATCTGGGATTCTGCGAAAAAAGTTCCGCTGGTGGTCAAATACAATTACGGTAAAGGCGTGGTCTATCTACTGACCGCCTATGCTTATTTCGGTCATGAGGAACTGCAGAAGGTCATGGCATCCCTTATCGCCCGTCTGGCGGAGGAAAATCAGCCGGAGTGCCGGGTCATTGACCCGTCAAAAGAGGTGTTCTGGAATATGTGGCAGGAACCCGGCTGTCAGCGCCTGATGCTTTTGAATACCGATTGGAGCCGGAGCGGCAACCGGAAAAAAGTTACCGTGGCGATACCGAAAATGAGCTTTGAGACCGAAGTGGTTGAAAGAGAGGCAAAGATCCTCACCATTCTGGATAGTGCGGTGATCGAAGCGGAAAATAACATTTTCGTGGAGGTGGTCGATCCGGAGCGCATCCGTCTCCACGGAGCCGGGGAGAGCGAGATCACCATCCGCAGCAAAAGCGGCACGATCGAAGCCTACCGGGTGAACTTCAAAGATTCCACCAATCTGGAACTGCTCATCTGAAAATACGCTGTTCCCGGTATGGGGTGATGCCCGATCTTTGCGTGAAACTACTTTCCGCTCAAGAGTCATGCAATAATTGCATGACTTCGCTTGCGGCAGGAGGAGTCGGTGCAATTTGCACCGGCTTAACCGCTTGCGGCGAAAGGATTTGCCGTGTTAAACGGCGACCGGCGTTCCGCGAACAGTGTATTTTCTTCACTCCCTGCCGCCGATAGCGGAGGAGGCAGTTTTCCCGGAGCGGCACGTTTGCCGCCGGGACAGATTATTTTTATTTTGGGCTCTGTTCCCTGCACGGGCAGGTAATTTACTCGGGTGATTTTTCGCCGGAGTTCCTGTATAACATATTGAAAATTGCCCTGTCGCAAGAGCAGTTGGATAATTGCAAATGCAGAACTGACGTTGTGTTACAGAAATCTCGCTTTTATCGCAATGGGTTGGGGGGTGGGAAAAACCTCTTTTCCCGTGAAAAGAAGTTTTTCCCTTCCACGGTAATCATCTGTCTCTGTCAGGAGTCAATACTGATCAAGCATTTTCTGCAGTTTGCTTTTGAGTTCGGTTTTAAGTTCAGCAGGTTCAAGGAGTTTGACGTTGCCCTCTTGCGACAGAATGAACGGGAACAGCACCTCTTTGGCGACTGCCGGGATCTCTACTGTGCCATCAGCATTGATGGTCTGTCTGGTATGAAGAGGGGAAGATCTCAGGCGGTCAAGGGCGTAATCATCGGCGGCAAGTTTCACATTTCTGATCTTGTCAAAGCTGAGGAACTCATCCGGAGAGATGGAGTTGATGATTTCGGCGCGGGGTTCAAACTCATCGCCGGGAAGGAGTCTTGCATGCTTCACCCGCCGGAGCGCAAAGGTGCGCGCTTCATTTCTCCGGTGACAAAAGGCTTTGGTATACCATGAGTTGCGGTAAAAAACCAGCGTGTGCGGTTCGATGATCCTCATGGAAGATTCTCCCCGGTGGTCACCGTAAGATATCTCCACGCACCGGTGCTGCTGCCATGCGTCGAAAAGGGTCATGAATATTTGCGGATCAAGGTCGCTGAAAAGTCCGGAAAGGATCGTCAGGCTTCCCATATTGGCACTGTCAAGAAACTCCGGATTATTGCTTTTCAGCAGAAAATCCACTGCGTTGCGGATTTTATTTTTCAATGGAGCAGGGAAGATGGATTCAGCTATTCTTGCTCCGATAATGGCGGCAAGCATCTCATTTTCATCAAGCAGAGCCGGGGCGATAAAGTCCCAGCCGTGGTGTTTGAGATAGTAACCGTTCCGCGCCCGGTCAAAACCGAGGGGGCAACCGAATTCCTCTTCCAGCACCTTCATATCCCGCAGGATGGTTTTTTTGCCGCACTCTATTTCCAGCTCCTCTTCCACCGCCATGCGCCGGAACTCTTTTACCAGAGTTTCGGAGTTGGGGTAACGGTTCTCTTTTAAAAGTGCGGCTATCCGCATCAGACGGTGCATCCGGGATTTTTGTAACGGCATATCGGCAGACTCCAGAGGTAATTTCAAAATTCTTCACTCAAAAAAATTGATTTTTTTTACTTCCCATAATTTTAAGAGGACATAAAATGTCCACTTGCATATAATATATTATGCGCTGTAAAGAAAATCAAACCGAAGGAGGAAATAATATGCTGAAAAAATTTTATGAACTGGCAATGGAAAAGATTTTCAAATTTCACCGGGAAAAAGAGCTGCTGATGCTGGATATATTCCCCGGCGACGGCGCGTTTTATGTGACTGCAAAAAAGTAAAAAATCTGCTTTATTCCGCGGCATTGCTTGCAAAGAGGTAAAAATGTGCTATATTAGCACCTTACAGGAAGGTGGTTTTAAATATATCAATGCCGTGGGTGAATTTTGTTTGACAAGCTGAAAAAATTACCGGAAATTCATTTACCCTCATGGGTGAATTGGAAAAGTGTGCTGCTCTTTGCCGCGCTCTTTGCCGCGTTTTCCACCACGGTTGCCGTCTGGATAAATTATCTGCCTTTCCGTGATGTCGCCACCCGTTATGCACCGATGGCGGAAGCTCTGGCTGAAGGGGATTGGCGTTACGCATTCCATCCGCGGGTTCCGCCTCTGCAGGCGCTCAGCGGAGCGCTGACAGCTCTGATTTGCCGGTGTGATGGATTTACGGCACTGAAAATCTCTTCCGCATTGTGGCATCTGGGAAGCCTCTTTCTGGTCTTTGTGCTTTTCCGCAACGTTTATAAGGAGCGGAAAATGCTTCCGGCTCTGGCGGCGCTGTGTTACGCATTTTACCCCTACGCTTTTCACATGGCGTACTCCGGATTGCGGGAGTCTGCCAAAACTTTTCTGCTGCTGCTGATCGCGCTGGCGCTGGTGAAAATACGGGACAATGCCCGGAAAACGGGCGGTTATATTCTCCTCGGCATCGGTTGCGGTTTAAGTGCCGTACACCGGCAGGAGATGATCCCGCTGGCGCTCTGCTGTATCTTTTTCGGAGCAGTGGAAGAGAGCCTTGACGGCAAATTTCCCCGCCGGATATTCATTCCGGCGGTAATGACCATGGCGTTTCTGGCGGTCAATACCATGATCAACCGGCATTTTTTCCAAATCGCCATGCCGGATTGCTCCTTTGAACAGCTTTATCAGAAGTTATCCGGCGGCGGTAAACCGGGAGTGGCGGTATTTTATCTGTCGGCGCTTGCCCTTGCGGTATTTATTCCGGCGGCGGGCTTTACGGCGGCGAAACTTTTGCGTAAAGTTCCCTGGCAATACTTTTTCTGCGGAGCGCTGGCACTGACTGCTGCCACAACGCTGTGGGCGTTAAAACGTGATCCGGCGGCGGAAATATGGGAGTTTCTGGACTCGGTAAGCAAGGGATTCTACCGTTTCGCCGGAGCATTCGCCTTTCTCTCAATAATTTATCTGGCGTGGCGCAAACGCCTTTCCCGCTCTGATTTGTGGGTTTTGGCAACGGCATTTTCAGCGGCGATACTGGGCATTGTGCTGACACATCTATTTTACGGTAAATTATTTGTTCCCAGCCGTTATCTTTTCCCCGGAATGCCCCTTTTATTCGGCGTACTGCTTCTGGGTATCGAAGAACTTTTTTCTCTGGTGAGCCGTTTTATCGGGAAATTTCCGGCGCAGATACTTTCGATCCTGCTTATCGGCGGAGCGGTTTACGGCTTGAACACCCACATGAGCCAGCCTTTGCGGCGGCAGTTGGGGAGAAAACGGAATATCGCCATGCGGAAAATGATGGATGATCTGTCGGAGATTTTGAAAAAAGATTACTCCGGTCCGGCGGTGCGGGAGGTGAACTTCTATTCCCTGATCTACAACAGCCGCCGCTGTCCTAAGGTATTTTTTGCCGATGATGACAAGGTTTGTGTGGTCTCTTACTTTGCCGGAGGCAGTCCGGCGCTCTATTACCCCGAAGCGGACTACTACATCGGCATCGAACCTCTGCCCAAAGGACGGAACGGGGTGAAAATCGGCGAAGTGAAAACTTATGAATTGACTCTGAGTGTGTGGAGGATGAAAAAATGAAGTTATTTGCCTCCGGCAGACTCCGCTCATTTTCCCTGCTGTTTTCCGATGTTATAGCGGTCACGCTGGCGTTGGAATTCGGTTTTTACGGCTACTGGCTCTGCGGAGCGGAGTATGATATGACTATTGTCCTGCGGACATGGCCCATATTGATGATGATCGTGCTTTTCAATATTGCCGGCAGATTGTACTGCGGCAATCTGCTCTATCCGGGATTGGTCATCAACCCGGTGGAGGAGCTGCGGCGTTTGCTTCTCAGTGCTTTGGGAAGTTTTCTGCTCTTTTTTGCGTTTTTGACCATTACCAGAGAGAACCTTGCTTTTTCCCGGGTGGCGCTGACAATATCGATGATTTTAAGTTTGCTGACACTGCCGCTGGGCAGGATCGTGATGCGTTACATTTTGTGGAGATTCCGCATAGCCTACATCCCGGCGGTAGTGGTGGGAGATTTGTCACTGGCAAAGAGCGTGGCGGAGAAGATAAAAAACGATGAGTACAGTATTTTGAAAATTTACGGCAGCTGCTGTGATGAAAAGTGTTCAGAGAGTATTCCCAATTTTACCCGGGATGAATTATTGACCTTCGCCCGCCAGAACCGGATCAACTATCTGATATACTGCAACGGTGGTATGGAGTATGATCATGCAACAGATGCTTATATGCCGGATTTTCTGCATGTATTGATGGTGAATAAGACCTTGCGTTTTCCGGTATTGTGGTCGTATCCGGTGAGTTTTTACCACTACTTTTCCTTTGAAGTGAGCAACCGTTTACAGCGCAAGGGAGTGCTTTTTCAGAAGCGGGTACTGGAAATTTTTCTGGCGGCGGCGGGTCTGCTTATTTCGCTGATACCGGCACTGGTGCTGGCTCTTCTGGTCAAATTATCCAGTTCCGGACCGGTCTTTTACCGGGCAAAACGGCTGGGAAAAAACGGCAAACCCATTGAAGTGCTGAAGTTCCGGACGATGATCAAGGAGGCGGATCAGGAACTGGAAAAAATCCTTTCCGAAGATCCGGCATTGCGGAAGGAATGGGATGAGAAGTTCAAACTGGAAAATGACCCGCGGGTGACCCGGATCGGCAAATTTCTCCGCCGTACCAGTCTGGATGAATTGCCGCAGTTCTGGAACGTGATCAAGGGGGAGATGTCCCTGATCGGACCCCGCCCGATAGTGCCTGCCGAAGTGAAATATTACGGGAAAGATTACGAAGTTTTTGCCAGTGTCAAACCCGGTATCACCGGGTTGTGGCAGGTTTCCGGCAGAAGCAACATCGATTACGCTGAACGGGTCGAACTGGATGTTTTTTACGTCAACAACTGGTCGATCTGGATGGATTTCTACATTTTCTGGGCAACGATCAACGCCGTTGCGCTGCGCCGCGGAGCCAAGTGAGTAAAGCACGGCATCAGCGGCAAGGCGGGGCAGAAATCCGGAAAGTGATAGAAGTTATGCTTTCAGCACTTTGCGCAGACGGTCAAGAGCCGGTTCAAGCAGCTGCCGCGGCATACCGATCGCCAGACGGAAGTGGTGCTGAAACCCCTCATATCCGGCGATTTTCCAAGTGTCATAGTAGTGACCGGGATCGGCGGAAATACCTGCTTTGGCCAGTGTTTCAGCCAGCTGCCGGGTGTTGAAACCATATTCACTGCAATCCGCCCACAGCAGAAATGATGCTTCCGGACGGATAACTTTCAAGGGCAGACCGGCAAGGTAATCCATTGCCAGATCGATATTTTTATTCAGATAAACCAGCATCTCTTCCAGATATTTTTCTCCGGTTTCGTAGGCGGCAGTCTGGGCAACCAGCGAAAATAAAGGCGGTCTGCCACACTCATGACCGTACTCATAGAGCAGCGCCCGGATCTTGTCTTTCAACTCATGATCGGCAATCACCGCTGAACCGATGTGACAGCCGCCCAGATTGAAACTTTTGGAGGCGGAAAATACCGTGATCACCCGCTTTTTCATCCCCGGCAGTGTTGCCAGCGGAATGTGACGGTTGCCCGGATAGATCAGATCCCGGTGGATCTCATCGCTGATGACCATGCAGTCATATTTTTTCACCAGTTCAGCCAATGCGGAAAGTTCTTCCATTTTCCAAACTCTGCCGGTGGGGTTGTGGGGTGAACACATCATCAGTACTTTTGCGCCGGAACGGAAATGTTTTTCCAGATCTTCAAGGTCAAAGGTGTAATTGCCGTCTGCCAGACGGAGCATCCGGCTTTCACAGCAGATGCGCCCCTGCATGGAGGCGCTGCGGATGGAAGGGGTGTGCAAGGGCAAAATCACCGCCACTTTGTCCCCCGGTTCAGTCAGGGCATACATGGCACAGCGCATGGTATTCAATACTCCGGGAGTGGCGAGCAGATCTTCTCTGTCAATGGTCATGTTGTGCCTTTTCTGCACCCAGTCGATCACCGCCTGATAATCCCGATCGACCATCATGGTGTAACCGAAGTTGCCGCAGGCGGCGCGTTTCTGGAGAGCTTCGACCACCTCCGGCGGCGGGGTGAACTCCATATCGGCAATGGTCATAGGCAGGATATTATCCGGAGTACCGAGATATTTGCATGCTCCGATACCGCGGCGGTCAACAATACGGTCAAAGTCGTACATAAACAAAATTTCCTTGTATTCATTTGGAAAGAGGGATAAAAACTCCCCGGAATCACTTTTTTAGTATACAATGATTTCTTCGTCGAAACAAGTATTTTTTTATAAAAAAATAGTATATTTGCGTAAAAGTAAGCTGAATTTCACCTTTGCGGCAAACGTGCGGCAAACGTGCCGCTCCGGTGAAACTGCCTCCTCCGTTGTCGGCGGCAGGGGAAGGTTGGCAAGCTCCACCCCGCGGCTTGCGGGCGGCATGGTATCGGGCGGCAAAAATCAACCGCAAAGACAAAAAAATGGCATCTCCAACGGGAGTCGACGCAAGGGCGACAGGCCGCAGCGAGCCTGAGCATTCG
>JAZUPS010000269.1:0-3420 GCA_045605305.1 Victivallaceae bacterium | reverse complement strand
CCCCAAAAGTTGTGTCCAACTTTTGGGGTGCACATCAGAGGTTGAACTTCAGCTGCAGCCCTGTTGTTTTTTTTTTCGCGCTGTTCCTGATATTGGTTGATGCCCGATCTTTGCGTAAAACAACCTTTTGCTCAAGTGTCATGCAAGTAAAATGCATGACTTTCGCTTACGGATGGAGAAGTCGGCGCGATTTGCACCGGCTTGACCGCCCATACCGGGAACAGAGCCTTTCCACTATGCCGGATCATTCACCCAGCAATTCGCTCATTTCCACCATACGGTGTTCACGGCGGGAAATTTCTGCCGCCTGTCCGATGGCGCTTGCCCACAATCCGTGGAGGGCAGGGGAGTTGGGGATTGTTTCGCCGCGGAAAACTTTGCAGAAGGCATCCACCAGACCGGGGTCGGCGCCCTCATGACCGCCTTTGACTTCCGGGACTTCATAGGTGATGACTTCGCCGCCCCACCTGGGGGTGATCCTGATGGTGTGGTTGGTGAGACTGACTTCTGCCACGCCCTTGTCCCCGGCAATGGTGTAGATACGGTCGGTTTTACTGCCGATGAAGCACTCCATGTGGCTGACTTTGATGCCGTTTTCATACTCCACGATGGCGATACCGTTGTCGTGGACATCTTTATCAGAAAGGTACATACACTGGTTTCGGTAATAACCGTCAACTTCTGCAGCCTCTTTGCCCCAGAACTTCAACTCATTTTCCCCGAAAATGAATCGGTCAGGACACTTCTCTTGGTAGTGGCACTCATTGCATGCCGGACCTGGCTGGATGCCGTTTTCCAATTCAAAGGGGATACCTTCGGGGGTGAGAACGTTGATTGCGGCGAAGGAGGAGACCCGCTTGATTTTGGGGAAGTCCAGAAGCCAGTTGAATACGTCAAAGTCGTGACTGCCTTTGTGTATCCAGAGACCGCCGGTATTGGAAAACAGTCGGTTCCAACGGGACATATAAGTTTTGCCGCCGTCGTAAAATTCCCGGTTTTCAGCGAGGAAAATTTTGCCGAGAGTTCCGGCATCGATGATCTCTTTGAGACGCTTGAGGGTGGGGGCGTGACGGAGGTTGAAACCGATCATGAGGATACGTTTTTTCTCTTCGGCAAGGCGGATAAGTTCCTTGCAGTCTTTGACATTGGTGGCAAGGGGTTTATCCACCAGCACGTTCCAGTTGTTCAGCAGAGCTTTTCTGGAAATTTCGTAGTGGGTGTAATCCGGCGTGGTGATGATCACTCCGTCAAGGGTTTCGGCGGCGGCAAGTTCATCAAAGGAGGTATAGAGTTTGGGGTTGATGCCGAGAAATTCGGTGGCGGCTTTGAGGCGGACATGGTTGGTGTCGCAGAGGGCGGCGATTTCCACATCATCGCGTTTTTTCAGGATTTCTCCGAAACACCAGGTGCCGCGCATACCGGTACCGATAATGGCAAGTCTGATTTTTTTCTCCATAATACAGATCCTTTCTATTGAATTACTTTTGAATTTGTCTCATTGATATATTTTTTGCTTTTCCGATAGTTTGATTCGGGTAAAATTTTGTTGCAATTCCCCGGCGGATGACCGAAGAATTTTTGCCGTGACGGTAAAGTTTCCAGATGGAATCGACCAGAGCTTTGCCCAATTCGGCGCGGCTGTAGCTGACCGAAGCAAGGAAGCCGCCGGTATCGTTGTCAAAACCGATAAGGGAGATGTCACCGGGAATGGAAAGGGATTTTTCCTCCAGAATTTTCCGGATAAGCATGGCGGTTTGATCATTTTGCGCCCAAATCGCCGTGGGAACTTCCGGCAGGGAAAGGAGTTCATCGATTTTGGTTCTGAAATGGGCTTCATCAACATCCGGAATATTTCCGGAAGGGGTGATTGTAATCAGCGAGGATGAGATCCCGTATTCCGGAGCAAGGCGGTAGAGTGTATTTGCCCGGCTGGCGGATACTGCACGGAAACTGACCGAGGGTTTGTGCCAGGAGAATATGGCAAGTTTCCGGTGACCGTTTTTTTTCAATTCGCTTAACAGGGCGTGGAAACCGGGTTCCTGATCTTCACTTACCCAACTGAAACTCTCTTCTGAATCTGCCGGATAACCGGCTGCGAAAACCTGAATTATTCCCTGAAGTTTGGTAAGATGTTCAAATACCGGATCGGCGGCGGCAGTGTTGCGGGGACCGAAGTTGATGATCCCGATGGAACGCATGAGAGTCTCTTCGATCCAATTGGTGATTTCACTGCTTGGGGCGTTGGCGGGGGGCAGGGCGGTAACGTTGACTGAAATTCCCAACTCCGAAGCGCGATCCATGATACTGCCGAATGTTTCCAGACCGTGAAGGGTGGATTCTTTCAGCTGATCTGCCAGTTTTTGCTGAAGTATAAGGGAGATGGTCGGAAAAGGCTGAAGAAAAAGTTCCCGTGCCTTCGGACCGATCACGAGAGAGCGGCAGTTGCGGTAGGCGAAAATCTCATTTGACAGCAATTCCCCATAGGCTTGACGGACTGTATTGCGGTGGAGGCTGAGATTTTCCGCCAACTGCCGGGCAGAGATTACCGGAGTGCCCGGTTCCGGACGGAAACGGGAGATATTCCGGAGGATTTCCGACACCAGCTGCCCCCAAATGGGAGTTGCCAGTGACGGATCGATTTTTATCTGCCATGTAACTGTTGAATCCATAAAAATGCACTTCTCTGATGTTGTATATAACAATGTACCACATGTGAGGCGGATTGTCAAGTAAAAAGTGCAAAAAATCTTTAAAACAACAGTAAACATCAGGGCAGTTGCGAAACATGATATTCGCAACTGCCCCGATGTTTTTTGAAATTACCTGATTTATGAAATCAGAGCGAAGGAGGTGTCCCATTCGCTTCCGACACTCTGGAAATATTTCCATTCAGTAGTATCTGCGCTTTTGACATAAAGTACACCGATATCGCCTTTGTCAGTGCGGATACGGAGGTCATCGATACCGTCACCGTTGAAGTCGGCAATCTGTTCGATGGTGGTTTTGGTGGTGCAGATTCCCATGAAGTCTTTTACTGAACCATCTTTAACCAGCCATGCGCCAACCCAGCCGGTGTCTTTTTGAAGCAGAATGTCATCCACACCGTCTTCATTGAAGTCACCCGTACCGATAATGGTCATATCGTTTTTGAGCGTGTCAAGATTTGCCCATTTTACGGAACCGTTTTCCTGCGTGAGGTAGGTTCCGGCAAAACCTGCATCGTGGCGCAGAACCACATCGTCCAGACCGTCACCATTCAAGTCACCGATGGCGGCAATTTTCCATTCGCTGCCCAAGCCTTTGAAGTAATGCCACTTGTTGTCGTTGCTGGAAATGTAACCCAAGTCGCCGCCTTTGGAACGCAGCAGGTAATCGGTCGCACCGTCACCGTTGAAGTCTCCCAAGCCGAGGAAATTCATG
>JAZUPS010000268.1:0-2087 GCA_045605305.1 Victivallaceae bacterium | reverse complement strand
TCATCAATGGCAATTTTGGAACCGGTATAAATAAGTTTATTGTTTTTCAGAGAGTTTGCTTTTTGGGCATTATTTTTGGTCAATTTGAAAAGAGCGACATTTTTTCTGGTGGATTTGATGATTTCCACTTTTTCGATCCGGGAGGAATTGAAGCCCAGCGGCAAAGATTTTTTCGCCTGCCAGCGGCGGCTTGCACCGGAAGCATCTGTGATGAAAACCGTGCCGGAAAGGGAATCCGCTCCCTGTTCGATATAAATGGCATCATTTTTCAACTCAAAAATGATCTGTCCATTCAGACGGAAATTCAAGTTCAGCTCTTTTGCGGAATTTTGAGAAGAATTATCGTCATCATCCGGAGTCAATGTCAAAGGCGGCTGTAATTCGTTGAGTAATTTTTTCTTCTCAAGCAAACTTTTATAATATCTGCGGTAATTACCGATATGATTGTCAAATGCCGGATATGCCCGGTGCAGTTTCTTGTAGTAGTTCACCATCTTGAAACTCCAGGTGTATCTGTGCATATTACAAATATAGGTGACAAACCAGAACTGGTGTTTGTCATAGTGGACACAGCCGCGATGCTGGGTTTTGGCATCTCCGGTATAAGGTTTCCAGCCATAGTTGCATTTTTTGGGGCAGGAAACATAGTATCTGCCGCCGGGAATATCTTTTACCCGGTACTGTCCCATCTGGACCCGGCAGGTTACCGGAGCCATTTTTATACAATGAACATAGCATTGCAGATAATTCTGCTTTTTTATATCCGGCGGTATGAAACGGCTTAGTTTTTTAAGTTCTCCTTCAAGCTGCTCGATTTCAGTTTGAAGTTCAGCGATCCTGGCTTCTTTTGACTCTTCAGCATGGCAAAGCAGTGCAGACATCACCAAAAAAATAATCACAAAATACTTCATGCAACCCCCAAAAATGTCTGTTACTCATCGAACTTCCATAATAATATAGCACCCGATAGGAATAGAGTCAAGTTGTTTTTGAATAAAAGAGTTGCAAAAAACAGATTTTGTTTGTCAACTATCGAGCCGATGAGATCGGGGATTCAGCGGCGCCGTTTTTTCGGCGGCTTGCGCATGGAACCGTCGGAGTCAACGCCATTGGCAAAACATGCCGCTTCGGCGGCGGCAGAGGCGATATTCAGTGCCAACTGCATTCTTCCCTCAAGCGTTACTTCCGGTAACGGCATGGCATCGCGGAGCATTTTGAATCCCCGGGGCGAGGCGGTCAATTCCACAATGCCCCATTCCGGCGGCAAAATCGACGGATCAACCATTTTTTCCGGGACGGCAAGGTAACACAAATCTGCATTGCCTGCTCTGCGGATATACTCCATTTTGCTCCCCTGAGTCAGAGATTTGATCTCCTTTTCCAATTTGCGGCATATTTTCCGGTAAGCGGGGTTGGCGGTCGAAGCATAGTCCCAGGTGCGGAATTCACCGAAGAGATCATCTGCCGCCGCCAGATGCGGTTCATTTTGGCGGATAGAGGCTTCCAAAACTTCTTTTTCCTCCTGCAATGCAGTAATTGCGGCGATGCGCTCTTCTCTGCCGGCGCAGTCGCTGAAACAGCAATCCAGATCATCATACATCACCACGATGGCGGTTTTGGTGACGGTATGGTTTTTCCGGTTGTTTTCCGGGCGCCAGAATCCTGCCGCCGCAACGCGGTACTTGCTCCGGCGGGTGGGGACATTTGCGGCTATGCCGGAGGGGTGCAATGCGGCAAGAAATGCCATTGCAGCCTGCCGTAATTGTGCTTTGGTCAAACCTTTGTCTGCTGATTGCCCATTTCCCGGCTCGGTTTCTGCCGGAGTATCCTGAATTTCTGCCTGAGATTGGGCGAAGTCGAAAAGATCAAAATCCTGTTCCATTGAAAAAACTCCTGCAAAACTCAGAAATATGAGCCATCTTTAGTGCCGAATACCCAGTCCTTGTCGCGGTTGCTCCGGTTTTTCCGGCGGACATCCCGGGCATCCCGGTCAAAACGGACATCATTTTCTTCCATCAGCCGTCTTTCAGCGGGGGTGAGATTGCTGTTTTCATACCGCTGAGGTTTGCAAGTCGGAGGCCAAGCGG
>JAZUPS010000267.1:0-3116 GCA_045605305.1 Victivallaceae bacterium | reverse complement strand
TGAAATGCACACGTATCGTCATTGCACACCGCCTTTCTACCATCAAGCAGTGTGACCGCATCATCGTTCTGGATAAAGGCAAGATCATAGAGGACGGAAAGTATGAAGATCTGATTACACAGAATGGATATTTTGCTCAGCTTGTGGCAAGACAGCGACTGGAAGTATAAAATAATGTAAAATCCCTAACAAAACCGCTTTTTGTACGTATATACCTATGAAAGGAACGGGAGGTGACACTTTGAAACCGGAATTGATTGAAAAAGCAAAAACAGCAAAGACCGCCGAGGAGCTCTTTGAACTTGCAAAGACAAACGGTGTTGAAATTTCCGAGGACGATGCAAAGACCTACTTTGCGCAGCTCAATCCCAAGTGCGGTGAACTTGCCGATGATGAACTGGACAATATCGCTGGCGGTGGGTGCGGAGATCCATCTGAGCCGCCAAAATTCCAGGTGGGAGACCACGTGTTTGAGATTGGGTTATATGAATGCGATCTGTTGTTCCCGGTTGCTTGCCGTTCTACCTATTGGGTGGTGGATGGAATTCGGTATACGGAAAGGTATGAATACACAGTGCACTGTCCGATTTGCAACCGTGCCACCGAGGAATGGGAGAGTTTTTTGGTCAAAAAATAATTACCGAACGGAGGAAAAGCTATGAAGAACTATACACCTGAAATGATAGAAAAAGCGAAGGCTGCCAAAAGCGCAGAAGAGTTGCAGATTTTGGCGAAAGAAAACGGCTGCGAACTGACGGAAGAACAGGCGAAAGCCTATTACGAACATTTCAATGTGAAAGAGGGCGAGCTTTCAGATGACGAACTCGACAACGTGTCCGGCGGCTCCTGTTACGCATCTGACGGACGAATGATCACAACACTTTTGAACGATTGCGACGGTAAGCATTTCGTTTGCAATGTATGCGGCAGTTCGGAACTTGTATATCAGCAAAACTCCGATGCCTATTAC
Organism: Victivallaceae bacterium; assembly: GCA_045605305.1. GTDB lineage: Bacteria > Verrucomicrobiota > Lentisphaeria > Victivallales > Victivallaceae > UBA1784. The sequence goes on along the minus strand of JAZUPS010000267.1, from coordinate 2,146 downwards.
TATACCTGCGTCAACTGCAACCTGTTGCCCATCTGTGACCACTGTGCTCTGTGCAGCTATGAGGGCGGTATTTGGTACTGCAACAGCCCTGCAATGAGAAAGTGATTTCCCGACCGTAAATGAAACTAAAGGAGAATTTACAATGAATAATTTTGATAGCGAAATGATCAAAAAGGCAAAAAGTGCAAAATCTGTAGAGGAACTTCTCGAAATTGCCAAGGCAAACAACGTTAAACTCAATTCAGAAGATGCGGTTACGTATTTTGCCCAGCTGAACCCCAAGTGCGGCGAGCTTGACGATGATGAACTTGATAATGTTGCCGGAGGTGCCTGCAGTCAAGCAAGCGAAGCAAACACCTGTCCCCATTGCGGGACCGTGCTGACAAGAATCGATTTCTGCGACGGCGTTGATCCCGCAATCCGCCCGTATTATCTCTGTTATGGATGCGGCAGCTACGGTTTGTGGTACGGTTCTTACGGTTGGGAAGCATTACCCGAAAACCGTGCCAAATATCTTGTTGAAAATACAAGTGGGCAATAATGAAAGGTGGAACGGATATGAGAAAATTTTCTGATGAGCTTATTGAAAAAGCCAAAACCGCCAAATCGACGGAAGAACTGCTGACACTCGCAAAGGAAAACAACGTAGAAATGACGGCTGAGGAAGCTACTGCTTTTTTTGCCAAGCTGAATCCCACGTGTGGTGAGCTTGCCGATGACGAGCTGGACAACGTAGCAGGCGGAGCCTGCGCCGGGGATACACTGGGGGATCATGTACAGCTTCCCGGTGGAACGTGTCCTTACTGTGGAGCTAATAATCCTTCCGGTTATTATAATTATAGGGGCGGACATAACGGTTTCACTCATTTCATGGAGAGATTGGATTGCTGCGGCAACACAATGAATCTTGGGCATAGTGAGCTTGACCGGCTTATCAAATTGGGCTAAATGGAGGAAATAAAAATGTTTGATTCTAAACTTCTTGAAAAAGCAAAGGTTGCAAAGTCCGTTGCTGAATTGCTGGACATTGCAAAAGAAAACAATATTGAATTGTCTGAAGAACAGGCAAAAACGTATTTCGCACAGCTCTCCCCAAAAAACGGTGAGCTTTCAGACGAAGAACTGGATAACGTATCCGGCGGTGGCTGTCACGCCGCAGATGGTCGTTTAGTCGTAACGGTTGGATACTGGTGTGAGCATTTTGGCTGCAAGGTATGCGGAGGGGATGGCACCACTGTTCGTGGCGGTGAAGGCTCCGAACCCGGTTTAGTTGTTTGCGCTCATTGCGGAGACATTGGTGTCTGCTGCGGTTATTGCAGATATTGCAGTTATGAGGGCGGCGCATGGCTCTGTAATAATCCGAAAAACAGACAGTGAAGTAAGGAGATTTGAAAATGGCTAAATTATCACCTGAAATAATTGAAAAACTGAAGGATGCACAAAGTGCTGAAGAGCTGATTGTCCTGGCAAAAGAATATGGTGTTGTACTGTCCAACGAAGCGGCTGAAGCACAGTTTGCTGAATTACACGCCAAACAGGGCGAGCTCTCCGATGACGAGATGGATAATGTGTCCGGTGGTGGCTGCGGAGAATATCATTACTGTCCTGTATGCGGGGAAGAGCCTCTTTGGAGCTCCAACGGGGATGGCGGTGTGATTATTCGTTGCCCAGGCTGTGGTGCAATATTAGATCACGATACCGATACCGGTGTATACACGGTCAAGCAATGACACAGAGTTCATTACTTGACAATAAACTCATATGGAGGTAATTGAAGAATGGATAAAGACTTAATCCAAAGAGCCAAATCTGCGAAAACCGCTGATGAGCTTCTTGCATTGGCAAAAGAGAATGGAATCACGATGTCTGCTGAGGAAGCAAGTGTAAATTTCAAAGCTCTCCATCCTGCTTCCGGGGAGCTTGCAGATGACGAGTTGGATAATGTATCCGGCGGCGGTTGCGGCTATGCAAGTGCTTCTCTCGACGGTCATTATTATAAACTTGTGGATGATCGATCAGACAGTTGTGAGAGATTTGTTTGCCTTGTGTGTGGCGGTGGTCGTGGACACCATGCGGCAGGCTGCTCGGCTCTTGATAATTATCGAGGAAATGATTTGAGTAATAAATGCTTGCATTGCATATATTG
>JAZUPS010000266.1:0-2936 GCA_045605305.1 Victivallaceae bacterium | reverse complement strand
CTTTTTACAGCGCACCTGACGGTGCTTAAAACGGGCTGCGCTGTAATAAGTAAATCTTCATCTTCCCTGCTGCGGCAAATAAAGCCGTATTCGAGTTGCATGTCTTGAAATGTGAAACTGAAAATAGTTAATAACTTTGGGGGACTTGGACTAAAAATGTCCAAGTTCCGGTGTTATATTAATAGCATAGTGTAAGAAAACGATTGTTTTGCACAGTAAGAGTATAGACACAACCGGCAACAAAGAAAGGGTAAAAGAAAAGTGAAAAAGGTGTGGGCGTTGGTCTTGATCGGATTTACCGCATTGGCAAGCACGGCGGCAGAAAAACCACCGGAATGTCAGAAATGCAGCAGGGCGATGATGGTTATTGAGGTAGAAAATGGGGACACTTGGGAATCCATCAGTACGGCTTACGAGGTGCCGGTCGATTGCTTGAAAAAAATAAATCCCGGCTTTACTCTTCAAGAAGGATGCTTGATCTTAATTCCAGACCATCACAATTCAGACACTCAAACAGTTCAGGAAAACGACGAAAAATCTCTGCGAATCAAAGGGGAACACCATTTTCAAAAAGGACAAAAACTTTTTTCCGAAAAAAAATATGTTGATGCAGTGAATTTTTTCAATGATGCCGCCAGTCGCGGAGACGAAAATGCCATGTACCTGCTGGGGCAATGTTACGAAAATGGCTGGGGAGTAAAAAAAGATATTTCGAAAGCCATTCAGCTTTACCGGCTTATCGGTGATTTGGGAGAAGACTGGTTGTTCAAAAACCGTTTCCCACACAAAGCGAATAAGGCACTGAATAAAATAAAAATCGCCAACGCGCCGGAGTTGAAAGATGTAAAATTTATCCATACCCCCGGTGATTACGATAAGGTGGCGGAGAAAATGGAGTTCGTTAAAGACGGCAAAGTTCTGTTTTCTGTCACCTCTAAAGTCCAGCACTTGGGTTTTATGCAGGAAATCAGTTGCAGTAAAGAAAGAAATCATATACGGCTCTCTTTCGAATATAAACATTATGACAAAGATTTTGACTTCCGGACTATGCTGTTGGATTTGCACGGCAATGATGATTTCCGTTATCTGCTGATTGCCGACAATCACACTGGTAACAGTACATCCGGACACAAAATCTATATCGTTGATGCCAAAGATAATTTCAAATTTATTGCAGAAATCGACGGCGGTGAAATAATAGATCTGCCTTATCCCATGCAGTCTTGGGTTTTCTCCAAAGATATTTTATATCTGGGATATTTCGGTGCCAGAGGAGGAGAAGCCATTGTCAGAGTCCAGATTGATTATGGACAAAAAACTCCGGAGGTGATTTATGATAGAATTACCTTAACTGCCGATGATATTGCAAAATTAATAAGATATTATCAAGGGATGTACGCAGAGGGTGCAGAGTATAATATGCAAGAGATGGCAATTACTTTTTTATATGCAGATATGCTTGAAACAGGCAACTTCAAATTTGCCAGAGGCATCGCTGAAAAAATCGGTTATTCGCAGGAATATGTCGACAAATTCCATGCCGGAATTGTCAGACAGATAAAAGAATCCGAAAACCGCTCCATCATTGAAAAACTTAATAATCTGGATTTGTCAAAAATATAGTTTATTGCTCTGAAAACGACATGCAAAAAACTTTATCAAGTCCGAGTCATATTTCTAATTCGGACTTTTTTCTTTTTTACGACTTGTATTTATTCCTTTATGGTGGCTGCTGAAAGATAAAATATCCCCGGATTGTAAGGAATTTGTTAGAAGAAAAACAGTTGTTTGTTATTGATGCCATAATTTCTTTTGCGATGTCACGCGGAAAAATATATTTGCCGGGATTGTCATCTTTTGCCGTAGTCAGTGCTATACCGGAGATAAAAAAATAACCGCCCTAACCTTGTGTGAAGGTGAAGCACGGCAACAATCGCTCTTCATTCAAAAAGCAAAATTTTTCTTCCTGCCATAGCACAATATAATAAAGCCGGGAAGATCAGGTTACAACACCTTACCAGGCAAGAACATGATCAGAATAACAGAACAAAAATCACACTTTTTTTTGAAATGGGACTTAAAATGCCGCTTCTGATATGCTATATTATGAGTGTAAAAATTCAGGAGATGGTTTTATGAATATACAAAATGTTGCAGTATATCTTGGTTCTGCGGAGGTCTCTGAAGCGCAATACCGGCAGGCGGTGGTCGATCTTGCCGATTATCTGGCTGATCACGGGATGACGCTGGTTTTCGGCGGAAGTTCCTGCGGAATGATGAAACTTCTTGCCGATACCATGCTGAAAAAAAACGGCAAAGTGGTGGGCGTATTTACCAAAAGTCTGCCTAAAAAATTCATCCGGCACGATTTGACGGAATCCGTTATTACGGAAAACCTTGCTGAACGCAAAGCTGAAATGCTCAAGCGCGCCGATGCCATTGTCGCACTTCCCGGCAGTATCGGAACTTTCGATGAGCTTTTTGATGCCCTTGCTCAAAAGAAACTTGGGGCAATCAGTTCTCCCATCGGTGTATTGAATGTGGATGGCTTTTTTGACCCGTTATTTGAACTTCTGAAAAAGAGTATGGAGGCGGGGTTTACCTCAGAAAGAGCATTTTCCCTGCTCCAAAGCGGCAGGACGCCCGAAGAACTTTTTAACAACATGAGCAATAACGGCTGAAGCATAAAGATTTTTCTGCTCCGGCTTAATAATTCTGTGCTTTTCAGCTTCCGCCGCCCCCAGCGCTACGCCCGCAAGTCAACGGGGACAATCTGTACTATGAGCCGAAAAGAACGCTTGACGTTGATCTGCCATCCGGCAAATCAACACACATTCATAACATTATCACATCCACACTCGCGCAAGCGCGCGCTTCACTTTTGCCGCAAGGCAAAAAGCTTCACGGCGCAACGCGACGCTTCACGCCGGGGAGAC
>JAZUPS010000265.1:0-7147 GCA_045605305.1 Victivallaceae bacterium | reverse complement strand
ATCCGTTGGTTAATATACTATCTGTGATGAAGTATTGCAAACCGGAACTCTCATTTTTCATTTTTACATCATATGAGCGAAGCGAATGCTTCATATTTGGAGTGAAACGGAGAATGCTTCATAACGAAGTTGCTTCATCTGAAAAGGCTGGTCCGGATTGGGTGAAGCACGCCTGCCAGCGTATGAAGCATTTTGCGGCATTGCCGCAAAATATGAAGCACCGCAGATGCGGTATGAAGCAAAGCCTTTTCAGGCTTCATGTTTTTTGAAAAAATTGGTGCCAATTACCACAAATTACCAATTCCGCCAATGCCTGTGACCGGAATTATCCATGATAAATAAAAATTCCTGTGCGTCAATGTGATAGAATAACGCACAGGAACAAATTTTTCAACGGTCTGAAATTTCCGCTTGCATCCGGATCAAACCGTTTATTTCAGCTCGAAACGGCTCACTCCATCCAAGGCTTCTCCGGGCTTCAAAGTAACCGGTACTGCCAGCGGTTCGACCGTTCCATTTTTACCGTTAAGCTGATCCCCCCATATGTAAACAGCATCAAATTTGTATCCGGGGGAAATCGACATGACCCGTTTCAGAGAACCCTCTTTTGCCGAATATTTCAACACCGGTGCGGAACTGCCGTACTGAACCTTCCAGTCGTGGTAAAATTTGCGTTTTGAACCGGAAAGGATCAGCACATTGTTTGTCGGAATACCCGGCTCAATTACAGCGGCACCGCAATCGACTTCAATTTTATCCGGTTGGGCAAAAAGCATGGGGAAATTGCGTTCCCGAAATTCAAATTTCAAAACATTTTTTCCGGTATTGATCAATTGATGCCGGATCAGGCACACATTACCGTTGCCGGTCAGAGTAATTTCCCGCTTCAAAGTCAATCCGCCGTGAGCATTGGGAATACCGCCGCTGACTGAAATTTCATTGATCCGGCGACTCAAGGTAACTTTCGGTTCACCTTTGGCTGTGATCTCAAATTTGACAATCTGGAAAGAACCCTTTTCTGTCTCACTCGGTTCAAGAACTAAATCCCCTATCATCCCGCGTTTTTTTCCTGTTCCGAGACGGTCACTGCCGCCATCGGCTTTCCACATTACCGGATAACCTTCATAAGGTTTGATGCCGAGTCTGGTATTTCCGGATTTGAGCATGACAACCACCTGATTGTCACCTTCAGAAACGCCCCAATCTACTGACGCATTGCCTTTACTGCACGGCTGCAGAGAATTTGAAGCATTGAGTTTGCGGAAAGACTCCAACTCTTTTTCCAACTCTTTCTGATCGGTTCCGGCGACTTTGCCGCCATTGCTTTTTTCAATACGGATAACCATACTCTCATTGGCAGGGATCTTCCACAAAAATCCTTTACGCAGTTTTTCCGCTGTAAAATCTTTGCCGTGATCAAGCATGACTCTACCGGAACGCAATTCCGTCAGACGGTAAGAGCCATCTGCCGTATCAGGCAATTCAAAGGTAACGATCATATCATCATCAGAAAAATTGAATGCAGTCAGCACCCGTACAGGATCAGACGGTTTTCCGTGAAAACGGCTGCGCAGAAGACGGTCACGGTCGGGAATATTGATCGTGATTTTTTTTCCGTCATCCCCGCTGCGTTCAAGACGCAATACATTGCTGCAGTAAGCCCGGTAGGAATCCAGAGGCTGAGCTTTCTGTGCGTAGAGCTCTTCCACCCTGGCAACGATGGCAAAACCATCACGCATCGAGTGCAGATAACGGCCATCAAAAATATCATGCGGCCAGAAAGCCATGCCGTCACATCCGAAAGCTGCTGTGATAAGGACATTCTGCATGATTTTGGAAGGAGAATAACGGGCATACAAATCCTGATTATGTTCACTGGGATCGATCATGGGAGAGAAGTTCTTTTTCAGCAGTTTGCTGTTGTATTCAATAATCTCCCAGAAGGGCAGACCAGCGGTATAGGGCATCGGCTGGAACCCGTGAACATCCGGTTCAGATTTCAACTGATCCACGGAACACCATTCGACAGGTCCTGTCGGACGGCAATGATCGGAACAGAGAAAAAACTCCACATCCGGCAGATATTTACGCATCATTTCACCGAATTTTTTCAACAGCAGACGGTTCTGTTCGATTTTGAATTCATACCATTTGCGGCGCAGAGGACCGATGCACAAACTGGTGGAAGGAACCTTCTCAAGTTTTGCGAATTGCCGGAAAAGTTCCCGGTTCTTTTCGCTGAAATCGAAATTCATGGAAAATGGTTCATAGTCCATGACGATACGTTTGATATACGGCCGCTGCCGGATCTTGGCTGCATAATTGGCAAAATAACCGTTATCCCCCCAGATTTTTCCTTCCGGATCACTGAGCAGATACCAGGTGGCAATACTTACCGGACAGGGCTTGCCGTCAATGCCCAGAGCCGGCGGCATATCGGCTTGTTTGGATTCAAGATCTCTATTCAGCGGTTCCAGCCACGGAACCATAAAGGTACTCCACAAAAGCAAACTGTAACGGTAATTTTTTACCAGTTTATCCACCTCGGCAGCGGGAAAGGTGCGAACCCGATGCGGTTCATAGATCCACGGACGGTGCTGGATGGAGTTCCAGAAACTGATATAGCGGTCGCTGATATCTTCGGGGGTATTGCAGTTCCACGGACGTGCCAGACAGAGGTCAAAACGCTTCACGGGATAACCCGAAGGAGTCAAAGGTGCGATCGTATTGAAAACAGCTTTACGCTGATGGATGACTTTGCCGTTCCGGTTGCTCAAGGTGATCGTTACCGGATCTTTTGCCCCGACCGGAGCCAGACTTTTAAAGTAAAATCTCTGATAATTTTCCCACGGATTCCAACCGTTGGCACAGGCATTGCGGACGAATTCCTTATTCAATTTGATCCTGATCGCCTGGCGTTTATCGGAAATTTTTGTAATCGTGAATTCATCAGTTTTCCAGTTATTGCCGCCGCCGAGCAGCACATTGGAACCCAGAAACCTGATATTTTCAGGCAATTCAAAGGTCAGATATGCCTCATATCCGGGAAATTCCTGCACAGTTGAACGGTATTTCAACAGCACTGCCTGCGGGAAATCACGACAGAACCATTGAGCATTTCCCTGAAATTCCAACGGATACATTTCAATACTCTGCAGAGCTTTTTTCGGTTCTGCCCCCTTTTCTTTCACCGAGATTTTGTCAAACCAGACCTTGCCGGTACCTTTACGCAGGATCAACATGATCCGGCTCTTTGATCCCGGCGGCAAAGCCCCGGTATGAAAAGAACGCTGACAGAATTTCCATTCCGTAGTGCCATTCGGTGCTTTCTGGCTGTCATCGCTGTAACTGGTCAACGGACGGTCATTGTTTTCGATAACGACAGATCCGCCGTCATACGACTTATCAGCCTTGACATTTTCACCGCGGCAATAGAATGAATAAATATAGGTGGTATTCGGTTTCAGATCAAGTTTCTGAATAGCAACGATACAGCCGTTGACATCACTGCTTTTCAGAGCAAGGGATTTTGCAGGTTCATCACCGACACTTTTTTCCAGACTCCATTTGACAGCATCCGGTTTACGCCATATCTGGATATTCCAGTCAGCCGGAGTTCCATCCGGTTTTACCGTCATAAAACTGCCGTTTTTGATCAACTCTGCCGCCGTTGAAAAAGTCAACAGCACAAGAACAAAGAGTAAAAAACATCTTTTTTTTATCATAATATTTATCCTTTCCGGTAAGAATTACAGCGGCAGATGATTGGAAGAACCGTATTTGATTCCGAATTTGTCACGATATTGCTCAATAGTGATCCAGTCACCCAGAACAGCATCTTTTCTGTCGGTAATGGAAACTCCGCCGTTATTGTAACGGAGTGTACGGCGTTCTTTGGCTTCGACGTGACCATCCAGCATGGCGATATTGCAATTTTCTCCGTGACGCAACTGCATAAGAGCATTATTATCACTGTTGTAACAACGGAAAGCCATCCGGGTACCATCGTTGCTACCGTCGCCGGAATCGGCAAACCAATAAGCTGCGGATGGATTGAAAATTTTGGTCAGAAGCTTGATATTATAGCCGTTTTTCCGGGATTCACTCCAATAAGCGTTTTGCATGATGCCGTAAGTCGCCGAGTAAGTAAAGTAACCATTGTTGTAAACACCATACGATGCAGAAGGACAGATAAGTGTTTCTTTGGTAAAAAGTCCCTGTTTTTCCATTTGACAATTCCAGTAACTGTTTACATCGTTGATATCATCAAAGATATTGGGACACATTCCGTCTGTCTGATCGGAATACATCATCCCTCCGGTAGCGATCTGCTTGAGATTGTTGATACAGGCGGCTGCCCTGCCGCGTTCACGGGCAGAGTTGAGGGCCGGCAGCAGAATTGCCGCCAGAATAGCGATGATCGCAATTACCACGAGCAGTTCAATGAGAGTAAAGTTACCGGAGGCTGTTTTGACACGTTTCATTTTCTTTCTCCTTCTTTTAGGGGTTGAAATTTATGTTTTAACGTTGCTTTTTGATCTTATCTGCCATCGGCGATATGAAGGATCACATCGTTTTTCAAAAGTTCCTTTTGCAATTCTGCAACCGGAATATCCCGTGGATCACAACTGCGGTCACATGCCATAGCAGAGGCAACTCCGGCGGCTTCTCCGGTCATGGCGGCGGCGGGAATCACCCGGAATATCTCCCAGGCATCTCCGGCAGAGTTGATGCACCTTCCGGCTGCCAGAACTCCCCGCACATTTTTCGGGATCAACGCTCCGAAAGGCGTCTCCCATGCCGGAGCATTCAACTGCCGCCAGTCAGCCGCCACCCCAATCGAATCGGAACAATATTTTCCGCCGTTACCCTCTTTGATCAAACTCATTGCATCAATACGGGCGATTTTGCGGATCTGCGGCATTGCCGGAATGTGTACCGGATAACATCTTTTACGTTTTTCCGGAACGAAAGTATCAAAATAGCGGCGGATCTCCTGATACTGCAGTTTGATAAATTTCTGCATATCCGCAACCGTCAGCATACTCTCAATGTTATTGTCGGAAGAAAAATCCTTTACCGGTGCGATATGCAGATCTCCGGAAAGATAAAATGTTTTCGCCTCCGGCGTATCCGGATTTTGTTCAATTATCCACGGTGTGACAAAATTTGTGTCGCTGAAAACTTTTTCTCCAGCCATCCGCAGCATGAAAGCTCCGCCGGAAGCATCAATAAAAGTTTCCGCTTCAATATTCCAGCGATCCGCACCACAGAATAATTCCACCCCGGTAACCCGGGAATTACCATCGCATTGTACTCCGGTTACGGTGGTTTCAAGCAGCAGCTCAACTCCGGCTTCCTGCAGCAGACGTTCCAGTGTCAATGTGTATCCGGCAGGTGAAAAGCAGCAGCACAATCTTTTTTCATCCGTTCCGCAGTCTCCACCGGAAACTCCACCCCATTTTTCACCGAGGGCAAAAGGACCATACTCCTGGGCAGCATTCAGTAATTCTCCGGTGATCCCCGAAGCAATGACTTTTCCCCGATCATCACTGATCGGCAGGTAGATATAGATCAGACCGGAAGTTGCCAATCCGCCAATGATACACTGTTTTTCAATCAGCAGTACCTTTTTGCCCCGTCTTGCTCCTGCAAGTGCAGCAGCGACTCCTGCAATTCCGGCTCCGCAAATTGCAATATCATAGTGTTTCACGATTTATTCCTTTCATATTTCAGATAAAATAGCATTTAAAATCAAAAACGGCAATGTCAAAATGTCTCAAATGAGATTGTTAAAGTGTTATAATACTTCTTTTTTTCTTTCGGATGATTGAAAAAATTTCATCCGGATATATATTTTAATTTGTAACATGAATCAATCTGCTGCAGATATTTAAAGGAGAATATATCCATGGAGTGGATCAGGAAAGATTTGCTTGCTCTGCCGAGGAAAAATTCTTTTCCTCTGAATGTCAGCAAAGTTTACTATTGCAATAACGCAAGATTTCCTTTCAGCGGCGAATATCACCGGTTGAATTGCTACGAAATAAGTTTGCGTCTTTCCGCCGGAGAATCCCGTTGTCGCGATCATATTGACGGCCGGGCAGTGGATGTGCCTTATCCGCACGCTCTATTCAAGACTCCGGATATGCAGATCGCTCTGGCCGGTGATGAACCCCGTAATACCATATCTTTCAGCTACCCGCAAGAAGCTGCCCCGCTGCTCAGACAGTGGGGATTCATCCCGGAAAACAATTTTGTCCCTTTGGGCATGGATGGTATCATTCCGGCTCTGATCGACCGCTTTCATCAACTCTGTACCGCTGGAATAATTGAAAAATCCATCTCACAGCTGGATGCACTCTGTTTCCAGATAATGCAGGAAATTATTTTCAATCCGCCGGAGTCGGATAATCTTGCCTGTGCCGCCGTCAGGATCAAAAAGGCCGCCAGCTATATACAGCACCACTGCGACAGGGCATTGAATATTAAATACATCGCCCGTAAATTCGGTTTTTCCAGGGCGGCATTTTATCGGGAGTGGGATCGGCATTTTTCCATTGCTCCCAAAGATCACCTGCTGAATTCAAGGTTGGAAACCGCCGCTTTACGATTGATTTACAGCCGGATGCCAATTGCGGATATTGCAAAGGAAGTGCATTTTTCCGGAGTAACGGCCTTTTACCGTAAATTCCGGGAACGCTACAACTTTTCGCCGGGTGAATTGCGGAAAAATCCGGAACTGTGGAAAAAATTTGTTCCGGATCTTATTCCGGTGGAACGACCGGATCTCTGATCAGAAATAACTGCAGTGAAAATAATGGAGCTATCATTGCGGTTTGTATTCTGACGTACTCGTGTTTTATTGGTTCATCGACGGTTTGTTGCCGGAATATGTCTGAAAACACAAAAAAAATGGCGGCTTGTTTTTTTATCACCACCCGCCATTCTGAAAGGCTTTTTGAGGCGAAAAACTCAGAATCACTTCAAGGGTATCATCAAGATTGTAACCGAATTGAGACAATGATTCATTAAATAATTTATATTTCAACATATATCAGAAAATCTGGATCCAAGAAATATCCATGCAAATAATAGACAATAAGATAGAACTGAATATGAAATCAGCCACAATACGAAAAAAAGC
>JAZUPS010000264.1:0-10466 GCA_045605305.1 Victivallaceae bacterium | reverse complement strand
GGCTGATCGCCCGCCGTGCCGCCAGATCAAGTTCACTGCGGGAACGGGAGAAATTCAAAAATCTGCAGCCGAAAACCAATGGCGGACAAGCCGAGCGCATGTGCACCTCTTTTGCCCCCCGCCGGTAAAGTCTGCCCACTGTATCGCGCAACTGAGTTCCGCGCACAATGGAGTCATCGCAGAAAAGCAGTCTCTTGTTGCGTATCTGTTCTTCCACCGGAATCAGCTTCATTCTGGCGATCTTTTCGCGTATTTTCTGATCCTGAGGCGTAAAGCTCCGGGGCCAGGTGGGGGTATATTTGACAAATGCCCGCTGATAGGGCTTATGAGCGGCGTTGGAGTAACCGACGGCATGAGCCACGCCGGAATCCGGAATCCCGCAGATCGAATCGATTTCCGGCAGAATATCCTTGTCGTTTTCCGCCATGATCGCGCCATTGCGGTAACGGGTGCTTTCCGTATTCACTCCCTCGTAACAGCTGGAAGGATAACCGTAATAGACCCAGTAAAAGCTGCAGATCTTGCAGGTTCTTCCCGGCGGGGTCAGCTGTTTCACTCCGTCGGCGGTGATCTCCACCACCTCACCGGGGCCCAGTTCCCGCATCAACTCATAATCCAGATTGGGGAAAGCGGTGGTTTCCATCGTCACGGCGAAAGAGCCGGGTTTTCTGCCGATGATCACCGGAGTTCTTCCGTAGCGGTCGCGGGCGGCATAGATCCGGTCTTTCCGCAAAATCAGCATGGAACAGGAGCCGTCGATCACCCGCTGGGCGTATTCTATGCCGCCGGGGAAGGTATTGCTGCGGCTGATGAGCATGGCGACCACCTCCGTGGGATTGGGTTCGCCGTCGCCGGATTCAGAAAGGTGGGAACAACCGCTGGAAAAGCCCTGTTCGATGATCTCATCTATATTATTTATCTTCGCAACCGTTGTAATGGCGAAAGTTCCAAGCTGACTGGTAATGATCAAAGGCTGATCTTCGGTATCGCTGATCACCCCGATGCCGCAGCTGCCTTGAAAACTGCCGATCTCGTCATCGAATTTGGAACGGAACTGGGAGTTGCTTATATCATGGATTCTCCGGTCGATACCGCCATCCGGACGGGATACTGCTATTCCACCCCGCCGTGTTCCCAAATGGGAATGATAGTCGATACCGAAATAAAGATCACTTACACAATCGCCGGTGGAAACCACCCCAAAAAAACCGCCCATATCCTGAAACTCCAGCTCTTCAGTTGAGGTAATTGCAAAAGCCGGTCAAAAAAGATTCCGCCGATGGTCTGAAAACGCTCCGCTTTCAAACCGCAACGGGAATTTTCAAGAGCTTTTGAGAACTTTTGAAATCGCCTCGGTTAACAATACATAATATGCTGTTGCTTAAAATAACTGTATTTTGTTATTTTTTCAAGTGCCGGATAAAAATTTTTGATAATGTGAGAAAAACATTCCGCTTCCGCCGGCGGCAGATCGAACCCTCATCCGCTTTTCCGGAAACGCCCGGAACAATATGCGGTAAAAACAACCTCTGCCCGGATCGTCTTTCTTCTGCCCGGCTGTGCCCTACTGTTTACTCAAAGATAAAAGTTTGAAATAACGGACAAATTCATCGCCTCTTTCAGCGTAATTTTTAAACATATCCATACTGGCACAGGCAGGTGAAAGCAAAACCGTATCCCCCCGCTGTGCCAGACTTTTTGCCGTTTCCATAACTTTGGCAAAGTCACTGCCGCAATCCACACAGGGACACAAGCCGGTCAACACTTTGGCAATATCCTGCCGATCCTGACCGTACAACACCGCCGCCCGGAATCTCTCCGCCCGGGTCGCCAACGGGGAAAAATCCATCCCTTTGCCCAATCCGCCAAGCAAAATCACCAGCTTTCCCGGCAGCGAATCTATTGCCGCCAGCACCGCCGCAGGATTGGTTCCTTTGGAGTCATTCACATAAACCACTCCATCGCACCCGCCCACCTTTTCCACCCGGTGACGTCCCCGGCGGAATGAGGCAAGCGCCGCGGCAAACTCCGGAGACTTCACCTTTTCCAGCGGCAGATACCGCAAACACAGCTCCACTGCCGCCGCCGCATTTTCCCCGTTGTGGAAACCGGGAAGGTCACTCTCTTTCAGGTCAAAAAACCTTTCCCCATCCAGAAACAGCACCCCGTCAACGTAAGCAACCCGGCGTTCTTTACCGGCAAAACTCAAGCCCCAGATCCGGTTTTCCGGCGCAACACGGGTAAAAATCCGCTCCTTCGTGGCACAATATTCAGCAAAACCGCCGGGATAACGGTCGATATGGTCGCTTTGAAAATTCAAAATCGCCGCCGCAAGGGGGGCAAATCCGGAGATTCTTTCCAGCTGAAAGGAGCTTACCTCGATCACCGCCACCTGACAATCATCCCCGGAGGCGGCAAGATCGGATAACGGTCTGCCGATATTCCCGCACACCTCTGCCGCAACGCCGCACCCGCGCAACAGATGACAGGTCAACTCCGTCGTGGTGGTTTTGCCGTTGGTTCCGGTTATCGCCAGCAGCGGTTTATGCCAGTAATTGAAGCCGAATTCCATCTCACTGACGATCTTTCTGCCGGAGGCGATCGCCTCCTGATACAATGGGGATTTTTCCGGATGCACTCCGGGGGAGACTACGATCAGACCATCCCCGCTCAGAGATACATTTTCCCCATCATTGAGCAAAACGCACTCCAATCCGGCTTTGGCACAAAGTTTTGCCGCAGCCTGACCGGAAACTCCGGAACCGAGAATGGTCACCATTTTTACATAACTCCTTTTCAGGAAAAGCGAGATATTTTATCAAGTCAGATCAATACTGCATTGGCAATTATCTGCCCGCACTTGACGCGCTTTCTTTATTCCCTGCCGACGACAGACACTTACTTCAACCGCTTCATCTGCGGGAAGAGGATCACGTCGCGGATGGATTCAGCTCCGGTCAACGCCATGATCAGGCGGTCAATACCCACGCCCATACCACCGGCAGGGGGCATACCGTATTCCAATGCGGTGAGGAAGTCCTCATCCACCTTGTTTTCCAGTTCGTCGCCTTCCTCTCTGGTCGCTTCAAACTGATCCATAAAGCGCTGACGCTGAATGATCGGGTTATTCAACTCGCTGTATGCCGGAGCAAGTTCCATGCCGTTGACACCCAACTCAAAAACATCCACCAGCGACGGATCATCGGCGCAGGGATTGGCAAGGGGCAGCAGCTCCGCTGGCAGACGGGTCACAAAGGTGGGCTGAATGTTGTTCGGCTCGACCAGTTTCTCATAAAGCTCATTGGTAACTTCCAGATCGCTCATGGAGGAGTTGACATCCAAACCGAGTTTCTGACCTCTTTCCACCCGTTCAGCCGGGGTGATGTCGAACCAGTCGTCACCGCCCTTTTCTTTGCACAATTCGTGGTAAGTCGCCCGGCGGAAAGGCGGAGTAAAGTCGATGACTTTGCCATTGCCGTGGTCGATTTTCAGCGTACCGCAAACTTTCAGCGCCACGGTGGAGATCATACTCTCGATCAGCTCCATCATACCTTTGCAGTCGCTGTACGCCTGATAGATTTCCAACATGGTGAACTCCGGATTGTGACGGCGGTCAAGACCCTCATTGCGGAAGGAGCGGTTCAACTCAAAAACTCTTTCAAAACCGCCGACCAGCAGACGTCTCAGGTAAAGTTCCGGGGCGATACGCATATAGACGGTGCTGTTCAACGCGCCGTAAAAGGTCTCAAAGGGGGTAGCGGATGCACCGCCGGCAAGGGGCTGGAGCATGGGAGTTTCCACTTCCATAAATCCGCGGTCGGCAAGAAAGTTGCGAACTTCACGGATGATCGCGGAACGTTTGCGGAAAACATCTTTGACCTCCGGATTGGCGATCAGGTCAAGATAACGCTGACGGTAACGCTGCTCCACATCCACCAGACCGTGGAATTTTTCCGGCAGCGGACGCATGGATTTGGAAAGCAGTGTCACCTCTTTCACCCGCAGGGTCAATTCCCCGGTTTTGGTGGTAAAAAGCGTACCTTTCACACCGATGATGTCACCGATATCCAGTTTGCGGCAGAGGGCAAACATCTCTTCAGGCATGTCGCTTTTTCCGGCAAAAAGCTGCAATCTGCCGGTGCTGTCGCGCAGGTCGGCAAAAATGGATTTGCCCATACCGCGTTTGGCGGTCATTCTTCCGGCGACCACCGCAGAGGGACCGGGAAGTTCACTGCCTTCGGGGGGAAGTTCTTTACAGCGGACATTTTCGATCAACTCCACATCGGGGAATGCCCCGCCGAAAGGATTTATTCCGCTTTCCTGATAATCACGGATCTTGGCTGCACGCTGCTCGAACATATCCATATTCTGTGCGGCATTGTTTTCAATGTTTTCAGACATGATGACACCTTGTTATTATATTGTTAAATAAAGATACTTATTATATAATATAGCATAAGTTGGCAATAATACCACACTTTTTGACCATCTTCAGGGAAGTTTTTGCCAAAGTGCGGCAAATGCGCCGTCATTTTCAGCGGTGGGGAGCAATATCCGGCTTGTCAGGAGCTTGAATCCGGCAAGTTTTTTCCCCAATGCCTCATTTTCATCCGCTTCGATGGAACAGCTTGAAATCAGCAAATATCCGCCGGGGGCTGTCAGCCGCGCCGCTTCCGGGATGATCTTTCCCTGTACTTTCATCACCTCTTTCAGCGACTTTTCCGAAAAACGCCACAACGCATCCGGACGGTGACGGAAAACTCCGCTGTTGGAACAGGGCACATCGGCGATCACAAAATCATAACTCCCGGTCAACTCTTCCGGTTTCGCCGTCACCACCTGCGCCGCAACTCCCCGCAAACGGAAATTTTCCCGGGTCAACTCCTGACGTTTGGCAGATATATCCGCCGCTGTCACCTTTGCCCCTTTTGCCAGCAGCTCCGCCGCCATCAGCGTTTTTCCACCCGGCGCGGCACAAATATCGATCAATGAAACACACTTGGGCAGCACCTCTTTTGCCAGTGCTGCTGCCATAGATGCCGCCGGATCCTGAATATAGTACTCCCCCCGTCGGAACTCCGGAGAATCAAGTATTTTCCGGGGAGTTCCGCAAGCAAAGCGGAATGGCTCATAAGCGGTAACTTCCCGGCAATCATCCGGAATCCGGGCATCCCGGCACAAACGGAAGGTGAACTCCGGCTTTTTCAGAAACAACGCCGCAAAATCCTCCACCGTCTCCGCGGGAAAACTTTTCCGCCACCGTTTCAACACCCCATCCGGCAGAATATCCTGCGCCTTTTCCGGCGGGGTAAATCCTTCCCGTAAAACGCTCCGCAGTACCGCATTGACAAACTTATCCGCATGGTCACTGCGCGCCAGCATCACTGCCACATTGACCACCGATGCCGGATTGAGCTGATTTTGAAACAGACATTGAGTCACCGCCGCATCCAGCAACGCGGCAATGGATGGCGACGGCTCTTTGCGGCAGAATTTCCCCCAGGCACGGCGGATGCTTTTGCGGTAACGGTAAAACTGCATCAAAAGATGCTCAAGTATCCTCCGGCAATCTTCCGGAGTACGGTCAAGCTGATCATCCAGTGTCACACTGCCGGAGTCGATCGCCGTGATCGCCATCCGGGCAGAGGTGATCACCTTTTCCAGCATCCCGGAGCGGGAGTTGCCGGAATTGCCGGGATTTTTACTCATCGCCAAGATAGGTTCCGCGCTCAAGATAGTTGCAAATATAATCTTTTACCGCCTCATCCAGCGTCATCACCGGTTCACTGTAACCCAATTTGCGCAATTTGTCAATGGCGGCACAAGTATAGTATTGATAGCGATCCCGCAGGGATTCCGGCATCTCGATATATTCGATATTCACCGGCTTATCAAGCGCGGCAAACGCCGCTTTGACCAGATGGTTCCAGCTTTCAGCCACGCCGCTGCCGATATTGAAAAGTCCGGCGGCATCCGGCTTGTTGAAGATAAACTCCACCATCTTCACCGCATCTTTCACATAGAGGAAGTCTCTCAACTGTTCCCCGTCGGCATACTCCGGTTTATAAGAGCGGAAAAGCTGCATCTTTCCCGTGGCAGTGATCTGTTCCCAGCTCCGCAACACCACGCTTCTCATATTGGCTTTGTGGCGCTCATTGGGCCCGTAAATGTTGGAAAATTTGCACCCGGCAAGGCTTTTCAGCAAACCTCTGCGCTTTGCCCACAGATCAAAAAGCTGTTTGCTGTAACCATACATATTCAGCGGACGGAGTTTTTCTATGGTCGCTTCATTATCATCATAGCCCTGAGAGCCGTCTCCGTAAGTAGCACAGCTTGAAGCATATACCATGCGGATGCTGTTTGCGGCACAGAACTCCGCCAGATTTGCCGTATAACGGAAGTTGTTTTCCGCCAGATAAGAGGCATCCCGTTCCGTAGTGGATGAACATGCTCCGAAGTGGATGACTCCCTCGATCTTTTTCGGGTCAAATGCTCCGGATGCCAGTTTGGCAAAAAAATCATCCTTTTCCAGATAATCATCAAACGCCAGCGGAGCAAGATTTTTCCACTTGTCACTGGTATTGCCCAAGTGATCCACCACCAGAATATCGCTCAAGCCGGAACGGTTGAGCTGCCAGATCATCGCACTGCCGATCAACCCGGCACCACCGGTAACAATAAACATATTCCCTCTTCTCCAATATCAGAATTTTATACTGCTCAACGAGGCATTCACATCCCTCAGCACCCGGTTCTGGGTATTATCCAACGCCTCATTCAAACCGGTAAGGTTGGCGGAAACCGAATACTCCGGCTCCCACTCCCACTGACCGTCATTGTACTCCCGGTCAAGGGAGACCGATGCCGTCAGCTGCCAGCAGTGGAATTGTCTTACCACACCGAAACCGATCTTGTCGATGGAGCCTTCCGGAATATCATAGATGAACTCAAATGACCCCAAAGTCCGGTGATCGGGGGTCAGAGGCATATTTACCCGCAGGAAAAATATCTCATCGGTCTCATCATTGAACTGGTTGAAGTAACTGCCGGCATCGATTTTGGTCAAAGTCGAACCCATGGAGTAAACACTCCGGTAACTGTAGGGACGCACATAGTTGTAACCCACGGTAAACTTCCAGTTCTTCGCCGGAGCATAGGTCAGTGACAAATTGAGCATATTTATCCAATCCTGAGCCAAACCGACTTTTCCCACATTCCTGCCGTGACGGATGGTATCGGCAACCTCGTTTTCACCGCTGAAATCCAGCAGAATATCCGCATCCAGAGTCAGACCTTTGAAGATCTCCATGGTCAGGGTCGTACCGAAAGTACCGAATGCGCCGTGATTTTCAAATTCATCATCCTTTTCCAGATGGATATCCATGTAATTTTCCATAGTCAGCAGATTTTTCACGGAGTTGCCGGAACGGGTCTGCAAGCGGTTGATCACACCGAGGCGGAAAAAGTTCTGCTTGGTCAACCGGTCTATATCGTCAAAGCAGTAGATCCTCTCCCGTTTCAAAGTCGGTTTGGGGATAAAGGTGTAGTTGACATAGGGCTGCATGATGTGGCGCAAACCGTCGATCTGGAAGAACTCACTGCGGATATTCTGCCAGGTATTGTGGATCTTCGTGGATAATTCAAAGCCCAGTTCCGCCGCCAGACGGACTTTGGAACCGCCGTCATCATCATAGCTGGTAAAGGTGTACTCTCCGCTGCTCTGGGGATGAGCGGCATTGAACATACCTTTCAAATCATCGTCGTAAACCTTCCTTTTGCTGGTTTTGGAGTACGCCGTCACCCGGAATCCAGCCCGGGGAACGAATGAAAAGTACCGGTTGGAAACGGGATAGTAGATAAAGTGTGTCGTGTCAAAGCGGAATGATGAGTAATCATGCAGACGGTTATACGCCTCACCTTCTCCTGACCAGTAGCGGAGCCACAGATCCCGGCGGACTCCCCGGAAATCCCCCTGCATCAGACGGTCATAATAACTCTGATACAGCTCCTCCTCTTCAGCACTCAAAGGATGATCACCGTCAAAGTCGATCCACTTCATCTTCATATAAGCCGCAGAAGTTTCACTCTGGTAGTACAATCCGGTATTGAAAATCTCCTGCCGGGGAATATCCAGACGCAGTTCCGGCACCTTCTCCACCGTGGTAAAGAAGTCATTCACCCGGAATCTGGCATACGCCGACAGTGAAAAACGGTCAAACTGCTGTTCCAGTGCCGCATAGGTCGCCGGTTGGGGGTTCTGAGCGTAACGATCCTCAAAAAAGTCTCTGGTAAAGTACGGGTCACTCAACCAGTCAAACGCCCCGCGGAAATCCAACCGCGGCGTGAGATGAGTGACGTTGCTTATCCGGAAATCATACCGGGCCTTGGGAACTTTCTGCCGGTAACGGTCATAATCCTCTGAACCGTAAGGATCATTGTCGTAAATCGAATAGACAAAAACATCCGTCCGGCTTTCCGGCGTGACCGCTTTTGCCTCCACTCCGTAACCCAAGCCGCGGTCACTGTAAAAATCCAGCATCAGCTTCGCCGTAATATTCGGAAACTCCGGAAAGACTATTTTCCGGTAAAAATTCAGATAAAATCCCAGATCGCTGTCTTCACCGAAACGGAATCCCGCCAAACCCAGATTCTCTTCCCGGGGCTTGTAGAATACCGGCAGCCACAATACCGGAATACCGTAAACTTTCACCACTCCGTTAAGCAGAAGCACCGAACTGTCACCGATGTCGAAATCCGCATCTTTAAGCTGATAAAAACGCGCCTCATGGGGGGTGATTTTGATCTCGGATGCCGCTATGGAGTAGTGACCGTTATCCGATTCCAGAAAACTGCAGGCACTCACCTCGGCATTGTGCATGGTCAATACGCCGTCTGAGGTACGCACTCCGTAATCCGCTTTGCAGATAAATGTTGCGTAACGCACCACCGGATTGACCATGGTAAAGTAACTGGTATTGATGTTGCCCGTCACCTTATCCGCTGTGATCCGGTCGGTCTGAAAGGAGTAGCTTGCCGTATAACTGCGCTCACCGAGGGGCGAAACAGACGTTGTCACCTGCCGCACCAGCAAATCTGTATCCCGCTCCATGCGGGCAATTTTATCCAGAGGAGCATTGACATTGCCGTCTTCCCAGCGGTATATCCGCAGATGACCGCTGGCTTCAAAGTCGCCGCTGCCCATGTTGACCACGATCCGGTCGGCGAATATTTCCATATTGCTCACCGGCAGATAGGCGTTGCCCTCAATGATGATGTTCTTGCCCACAGCCCGCCATGAATCGGCGTAAAGCCGCTTGAAATCATCGGGGGTGAGCTTCTTCAAATCCTGCGAAAAAGATGCACCGGCAACCGGCAGTATAACGGTGATTGCCGTCATTGCTGCGAGCCAGAGCTTTTTCCATGCGGCTGCCTGAATCATCATCTTACTTCTCCTCCTGCTGCCAGCGCTCAAATGCCGCGGCGATAAAATCCTCCACCGCCTGCTGCTGCAGCTGACCATTGCCCTCAATATTCATCGCCTGACCGAACTCAAAACGGACATCACGCTCCGGGAAAAGCGGTCCCAGATCGCGGATGAATTTGCCGTTTTCCAGAAAATCAGTCTTCAGCGCCATCGGCACAACCGGCACTCCGGCGGATTTCGCAAGTTTGATACCGATGGAGTTAAATTGTTCACGGTCAAAGTTCTTCGTCCGGGTGGACTGGGGGAAAACTATCATTGAACGACCGGATTCCAAAACTTTCCGCCCTTCGGTCAACACCTTTTTCAAATCCTCCCGGGGATTTACCCGGCTGACTCCGATAGCTCCGAGCGCCGTCAGAATATCCTTCATATAAGGCGTTTCCAGCAGCGACTCTTTCACCACGAAGGCAAAATCGACATACTCCCGGATTATCGCATGGAGCGAAGCCGTTTCCAAAAGGCTCATGTGATTGCCGATGACCACCACCGGCTGACCATTCAGCGCCCGTAAATTATCCAGACCGCGCAGACGCAGTTTCGCCCCGCAATCCTCCACCAGACGGATATTCTCATTGGAGTAATGGATCTGCATATCCTTATCCAGCTTGCCCTTTGCGGCACATCTTCCGCTGCGGATAAAGGTGCCGAAATTGCGGAAATAGAAGTACCACCGGCTCTTGAACATCAATTTGAACGCCAGCGATACCGGATGATTTTCCGGCGTATCATAGCGGTCAAGATCATGAAACATATATTCGGACATTGAAATGATCCCCACGTCTGAAAAATAACTCTGCTCTATTGAAGAAGCTGCAGAAAATCAGCAACCAACGCCTTTTCCCGCAACTGCTTTCATCTAATATAACACCACAACTGTCATAATGCAAGAAAATTCCTCCATTCCGGCGCATCATCCCAAAATACGCCGGAAAAGAGAAATTCCCTGCTGTTTCCCGGTCAAATCACTTGACCAGCACCGCCA